>WLND01000205.1 GCA_009726075.1 Actinomycetota bacterium | reverse complement strand
GTCGACGTCGTTCGCGTCGTTGTCGTTCTGGCCCCTGCCGGACGATTCGCCGTCGTCTTCTGCGTGCGCGCAGCGGGACGCGCGGCGGCCTCGGACGAGGCGCGTGGAGCACGCGAGCGCGTCGGAGCAGAGGGACGGGAAGCCATGCGGGCCACTGTACCCATGAACCCCACGAGTATCGACTGTCACACGCGTAACAACCGATGGCGTGTTGGGAACGATTGGGGAAACCCCTCAGCACATGGTTGGACGGCGGCACCGGTCGTGCCACGTGACGACAGCTGATCTGACTCGACCCCGCGAATCCGGGCGCGGACGAGCCCTCGGCCTCGGCGGCCAGGGCCTGTTGCGACGACGCTCGGTCAGGCCTCGACGATGACCGGCACGATCATCGGCTTGCGCCGGTGGGTCGTGCTCACCCACTTGCCCACGGCCCTGCGCACTCGCTGCTGGAGCTCATGGGTGTCGGTAATGCCATCGAGCAGCGACTCCTCGAGGATCGCGCGGACGCGGTCGAGGATCGGGGCAAACTCCGACTCCTGGAGGCCGAGCCCCCTGGCATGGATCTCAGGTCCCGCAACGACCTTCGACTCGATCATGTCGACAGCGGCAACGATGGAGATGAAGCCCTCCTCGCCCAGCATGCGCCGATCCTTGAGTGATGCGTCGGTCACGCCGCCGACGCTGGCCCCGTCGACGTAGACAAACCCGACCGGCACGTAGCCGACGATCGATGCACGACCGTCGACGAGATCGATGACCACCCCGTCGTCGGCGAGCAGGATCCGGTCGCGGTCGATGCCGACGCTGTGCGCGATCTCGGCATTGGCTCGGAGGTGGCGCCATTCGCCGTGCACCGGAAAGACGTGGCGCGGCTTGACGATGTTGTAGACGTAGCGCAACTCGCCCGCTGACGCATGGCCCGAGACATGGACGAGTGCATTGCCCTTGTGCACGACGGTTGCACCGAGCTTCGTCAGCCCGTTGATGACGCGGTAGACCGAGTTCTCGTTGCCCGGAATGAGCGAGGACGCCAAGACGATCGTGTCCTTGGGCCCGACGCTGATCGGGTGATCGCGATTCGCGATGCGCGACAGGACGGCCATCGGCTCCCCCTGCGACCCGGTGCAGATCAGGACGCTCTCATCGTCCGGCAGGCCCGCGAGTTCATCGACGGTCACGATGATGCCCCCGGGAACCTTCAGGTATCCGAGGTCACGGGCGATGCCCATGTTGCGGACCATCGAACGACCAACGAGCGCCACCTTGCGCCCATGCAGGGCCGCCATCTCGATGACCTGCTGGATTCGATGCACGTGCGACGCGAACGACGCCAGGATGATGCGACCTTCGGCCCGCAGGAACACCGCGTCGAGCACCGGCACGATGTCACGCTCGCTCGGCACGAAGCCGGGAACTTCGGCGTTCGTACTGTCGACCATGAGGATGTCGACCCCGGCATCGCCAAGGCGCGCGAATCCATTGAGGTCAGTGATCCGGTGGTCAAGGGGGACCTGGTCCATCTTGAAGTCGCCCGTGTGCAGGACGACACCTGCCGCCGTCGTGATCGCCACGGCCATCGCGTCCGGGATCGAATGGTTGACCGCGAGAAACTCCACCGAGAACGGGCCGAGTCGCTCGACATGCCCAGCGACAACGTCGAGCGTGTAGGCCTTGATTCGATGCTCTTTGAGCTTTGCCTCGAGGAAGGCCAGGGTCAGGCGCGAGCCGATGAGCGGGATGTCCTGGCGCAGGCGCAGCAGGTACGGAACGGCCCCGATGTGGTCCTCATGGCCGTGGGTCAGGACGATGGCTTCGATATCGTCGAGTCGATCCTTGATGGGGCCGAAATCCGGGAGGATCAGGTCGACGCCCGGCTGGGTCTCCTCCGGAAACAGCACACCGCAGTCGACGATGAGCAGGCGGCCGCCGAACTCGAAGACCGTCATATTGCGGCCGATCTCGCCGAGGCCGCCGAGGGCGAAGATCCGCAGGGCGCCTTCGGCCAAGGGGCCCGGGGCAGAAAGTTCGCTATGGATCATGCGCTGAACCCGCGGACGTGCCCTGCTGCGAGGTCTGCGCGCAGCACAGCACGCTGCTCGGCCGTGGCGTCCACGAGCGGAAGCCGCACCGGACCCCCGGGCAACCCGAGGTCAGCAAGGGCGGCCTTCACGAGGATGACCCCCTGCGTGCGAAAGACACCGGTGTAAACCGGCAGCAGGGCGCGGTTCATGTCCATGGCCCCCTGCACATCACCCGAGGCGAAGGCGCGCGCCATGGCCTTGAGGCGGTCGCCGACAAGATGGCCGACCACCGAGATCATCCCTGCTGCGCCGATCGCGAGCAGTGGCAGGTTCAGGACATCATCCCCTGAGTACCAGGCGATATCCGTGCGGGCCATGCCCCATTGGGCTGCGTCGAGGTCACCCTTGGCGTCCTTGTTGGCGATGATGCGGGGATGCTCGGCGATGCGCACGAGGGTGTCGGTTTCGATCGCCACCCCGGTGCGCTTCGGGATGTCGTAGACCATCATCGGCAGGTCGGTCGCGTCCGCGATTGCATGGAAGTGGCGGACGAGACCTTCCTGGGGCGGACGGTTGTAGTACGGACTGACCGCCATGACTGCGTGGGCGCCGACCTCAAGGGCGCTCCGGGCGCTCTGCACCGAGTGCGCGGTGTCATTGGACCCGACCCCGGCGACGACGGTCGCCCGATCGCCGACTGCCTCGACCACGGCGCGCAGGAGATCGACGTTCTCCTCATCGGTGGTCGTCGCCGACTCGCCGGTCGTGCCATTGATCACCAGGCCATCGTGGCCAAGTTCGTCGACGAGATAGGTCGCCAGCGCCTGCCCGCCCGCCACGTCCAGGGCACCGTCGGGCGTGAATGGCGAGATCATCGCCGTGAGCATGACGCCGAACGGCGCCTGTGGTGTTGCGAATCCGGGCATGGCCACAGGCTACTGCGTCACGGTGCGACGCGACCGCCCGCTTCGAACGCAGCGTGGGTGAGCGGCATCAGCCCGGCCCATAGGGCCTCGTACCCTTCCGCGACCATCTCGATCTCACGCTGCGGGTACGACGGATACTGAGAGCCCTCGACCTTTCGGCGGAGCGACAGGAAATTCATGAGTGCGCGCGCGTTCATGGTCACGTAGGCACTCGAGTAGATCGAGACTGGCAGCACCATTCGCGCCACTTCGCGTGCGATTCCAGCTCCGAGCATCGACTGGTACGCGCCATACGATTGACGGCAGCTCTCGACCATTGCCGACTCGATGAGCTCGTACTGGCCCGGGTCTCCCGGCAGGAACTCGTAGGCACCGGTCTTGCCGACCTGCACGACGTTCCGGTCGCGACCGGGAACGTAGAACACGGGCCTGAGCTCGCGATAGCGGCCCGACTCCTCGTTATAGCTCGCCATGCGATGGCGCATGTGCTCGCGCCAGACGAAGATCGGCGCCTGCACGAAGAATGTCATCGAGTTGTGCTCGAACGGGCTCCCGTGGCGCTCACGCATCAGGTAGTTAATGAGACCGCGTGACCCTGCAGGATCGGCATCGAGGTCGTCAAGGGACTGCTCGCCCACCGTCGACACGCGAGCGGCGAACACGACATCGGCATCCGATGCGCTCGAACGGACGAGTTCAACGGTGATGTCGCTGCGCAGGGTGATGTCGAGGCCATGGCCCCCGGCATTCGGGCCAACGGTGTTTTCACCCACGAGCGAACCCTACCGTCGCGAGGCCGTTGTTCCGTCGTGCGGCCATTTCACGCGCGGGGCCATTCGGCGTTGCATGGATTGCTCTGCGAGACTCGTTCCCATGGCCACCGGAGCTCGCCTCGCTCGCACATCGGACGTCGATGACATCGCCGCACTTCAGATTCGGGCGTGGCGGCACGCCTACGAGGGCGTCCTTCCCAAGGCCACCCTCGAGAGCCTCGACGCAGACGCCTTCGCCACGCAATGGGCTGCAGCGATCCTCGATCCCCCGACCACTCGCCACCGCCTCCTCGTCGCGCTCGACAACGCCAACGGCATCGATCGCCTCGTGGGCTACGCGGCCCTCGGCCCGAGCACCGACCCGGATTCCGTGCAGGACGCCTCCACCGGCGAACTGCTCGCCCTCGTCATCGACCCGGGAGCGACGCGATGCGGCCACGGCTCTCGACTCATGGCCGCTGCCGTCGATTACCTGAAGGCCGACGGCTTCCGATCGGCCACCACGTGGATGTTCGTCGGCGATGATCCCCGCCGCGAATTCCTGGCGACGTGCGGCTGGGCCCCGGACACTGCCGTCCGCGAACTCGAGGCCGGCGAAGCCACTGTGCGCGAGATTCGGCTCGCGACGGACCTGGAAACTTCCTAGCACGGGAAAACCCGCCAATTCGGCTCCATCAGCGCTTGCGACACCAATGGCGATCCGAATGACGGGTCAGCCCCGGCGGGCCCCCCGTTCTCGCCGGACCCTAAGTCCACC
>WLND01000204.1 GCA_009726075.1 Actinomycetota bacterium | reverse complement strand
TACCTCCCCCTCGCGCCCGTCGGTAGGCTGCCACTGTGCTGGAACTCCTGCGAACTCGTCGCTGGATCGGGTTTAGCGCCCTCGTCGTCTTCGTGATCGCGGCGTTCGGGTTTCTCAGCCACTGGCAGTGGCAGCGCGCCGACGAGCGCCGGTCGCAGCGGGAGGGAATCGAGCGGGCATCCGACGGCTCACCGGTCGTGCTCACCGGGAGTCCCGATGCAGCCGTCGATGAGTGGACTGCAGTGCGCCTCAGTGGTACCTACGAAGCCGCGGGCCAGGTCCTGGTGCGCCAGCGCCCCCAGAACGCGTCGAACGGCTACTGGGTCTTGACCCCCCTGCGCCTCACGGGCGGTCCGCTGGTCTGGGTCAGTCGCGGCTGGATGGCAGCGACCGGTCCGGCAACGACCACCCCCTCGTCCCCCGCGGCGCCAGCGGGCATCGTCGACGTCACCGGGTGGTGGCGTCACCCGGAGACCGTGAACGAGGCGTCCCGCGTAGGACTGCCAGTGGGCATGGTGGGGGCGGTCGATCCCTCGGTGCTCCCGGTGGCCTCGCCGTGGCCGGGATACGTCCAGCTCAGCGAGTCCTCCCCCGCGCAGGCAGGGCTCACGCTCGTCCCGCGACCAGTCATCGACGAGGGTCAGAACGTGTCGTATGCCGTGCAGTGGCTCCTGTTCGCTGCCGTCGCCATGATCGGCTGGTTCGTGTTCTTGCGACGCGAGGCCCGGGAGGACGCCGCCATCGATGGAGTAACCCGTCAGACCACATCTTCGGAGGCACCCCTTGACCAGGTCGGTTGAACACGACGGACGCTGCTACATCGTGACGGGAGGGTCGCGTGGCCTCGGGTTTGCTGCCGCGCAGGCACTCGTCGGCGCCGGGGCACGGGTTCTGCTTATCGGTAGGGATCCGGACACCCTGGGGGCTGCTGCCGCTGATCTCGGCGAGTCCGCCATCGCCATCGCCGGAGACTTGGGCGATGAGATGCTCGCTGAGGTCGCGGTGCGTCGGGCCCTCGGGGAGTTCGGACGTCTCGACGGAGCGCTGGTCAGTGTCGGGGGTCCGCCACCGGGCAGCGTCATGTCGACGACCGACGAACAATGGCGTTCATCCTTCGACACGATCTTCGTCGGCGCCCTTCGCCTGATCCGTCACGTGTGCAGCGCCCTCGGCCCCGGCGGCGCTGTGGGGCTGGTGCTGTCCACGTCGTCCAGGGAGCCCATCCCCGGGCTCACCGTGAGCAACGGGCTCCGACCGGGCCTGGCCATGCTCGTCAAGGACCTCTCTGACGAGGTGGCACCACGCGGAGTGCGGGTCATCGGACTCATGCCGGGGCGCATCGCAACCGATCGCATCGCCGATCTCGATGCCAGAGCCGGCGACGGCAGCCGAGAGCGGGCTGAGGCGCGCATCCCCATGCGCCGCTACGGCACTCCAGCCGAATTCGGCGAAGTGGCCGCTTTCATGCTCAGCGAGCGCGCGTCCTACGTGACCGGATGTCTCATCCCGGTCGACGGCGGAGTGCTTCGAACTCCGTAGGGCTCGACAAACCCGCCGTACCACCCCGTCAGGAGCGGTCAGCGGGTCGGGCGTGCGTCAGCGGCCGGACTGCTCGAACCACGCGGCCAGTCGAGCGAAACCCTCGTCAAGTCCGACTGCAGGCCTCCACTCGAGGGCCCTTCGGGTTTCACGCTGGTCGAACCAGTGGGCGGTGCCGAGTTGCTCGGCCAGGAACGACGTGAGCGGCGGCTCGCCTGCTGACCCCCCGCGGGGATGCACTCGCCATGCTCGTTCGACAACGCTCCCCGCGCTGCGGGCCAGCCAGTACGGAAGGCTGCGGCCCGGGCCGGGGGCACCAGCAGCGCGGGCCATTCCGGCGAGCAGCTCAGCGACCGTGCGGGGCTGTCCATTTGAGACGACGAATACCCGGCCGTGTACCTCTTCATCTGGGCTGCGGTCGAGGGCCGCTACCAGCGCGGTCACGGCGTTGTCGACATAGGTCGAATCGATGAGCGCGCAGCCCCCCGCGATCAGGAAGAGGCGGCCGGCACGAGCCCTCGCAACGATGCGTCCGACGAGCTGTTCGTCACCGGGGCCCCAGACGAGGTGCGGCCTTATCGCGACAACCGCGAACCCTGGGGCATCGGCTGCCAGCGCCATCCGTTCGGCGACGGCCTTCGTGCGGGCGTAGTCGCCGCGGGCGCGGTGCGGGTCGGCACCGCCTGCGTCAGCGCCAACGAGGGCCGTTCCTCCGTGGGCGACCGAGGGCGAGGAAACGTGCACGAACCTGCTGACACCTGCTGTCCGAGCTGCCTCGAGCATCGTGCGAGTCCCGTCGACGTTGACCTCGACGAACTCACGAGCAGGGCCGCTGATGGCGACTTTCGCGGCGAGGTGGACCACCGAGTCGCACCCGACGAGCGCCCGTGCCACCGCCTCCGGGTCGGTGATGTCACCGCGAATTTCGGCGCACGGCAATCCGGAGGGACCGCGCTGCATGACCGTGACCTCGCGGCCAGAGGCAATGAGGTGACGTGCCAGGGCTCCGCCGAGAAACCCGCTGGCACCGGTGACGAGGACGCGCTCACCGGTCATCGCACTGCCCCAGCGAGGACCGATTCGGCCCACCGCGACAGGGCGGAGCGGTCGATCTTGGCGTTGTGGCGAATATCGACCGGCATTGTGCCTCGGCACAGCACCGCGGCGAGATCGACCCCGGTGACCTGCCTGAGTTCAGCCGTGCGCTCGGGGTCGAGCAGGGCCGTGGCAGCGGAGCCTCGTGCCACGACGACCACGAGGACCGGGTGCGCCGTTCCGCGGGGCCCCACGGAGACCAGCGCGGCCTGATCGACAAAGGGCACCGAGATGGCCCGCTGCTCAGGGCCCACCGGAGTCAACGGCCCCGCATCGGTGACGATCACGTGGGCAAGGCGTCCCTCAATCCACAGACGACCATCCTCATCGAGGTGCCCGACATCGCCGGTGCGATGCCACCCGTCATTGGCCGATGCCATTCGGTTCGTCGCCCACAGGCGGTCGTAATGGTCGCGCATGTGGTCGGCACGCACGGCCACCTCACCGGTCATTCCGGGCTCGGTCGTGATCTCGGGCGAGGGCAGGCCCATCTCACTGAGCGGCGCGATGGCCACCTGCACCCCTGAGACCGGCCAACCGACCAGGACGCCGTTGCCCGGCCCCGCGGCCTCGATCTCATCGAGGTCGGTGTCAGCGATCGGCAGTGCCTCGGTCATGCCGTACGGGGTTCGCGCCTGAGCATTCGGCATGAGGGTCGCTGCTGCCTTGAGCGATTCCACCGGCACCGGGGCCCCTGCGAACAAAGCCAGGCGCAGCGACGCGAATGCCGCGCGCTGCTCCGGCGACAGAGTGCCGGCCGTCGCTAGGACGTTGGCCAACGCTGCCGGCGATGCCCAGAGCACGGTTCCGTCGACGGCAGCCACTGCCTCGCTCAGCGCCAATGCCGTGAGCGTTGCCGGCTTCGTGACGTCCATCGATGGGATCACCGAGCTCAGGCCAAGTGCCGGGCCGAGCACCGCCCAGGGGGCGAACGCGGCGACGAGCGAGTCTGTCGAGCCGAGCGCATAGTGACGTCGAAGCACATCGACCGTGGCCGCGATCTGCCGATGGCGATAGACGACGCCCTTTGCCGGCCCGGTTGCTCCCGAGGTGAACACCACCACGGCCTCCGCCTCTCGATCGGGGAGGGCAGTGGCCCACCCAGCGTCAAGCAGGGCCGCCCCTTCCGCGGCCAGTGCCGGCAGGGCGCCGACGCTCAACCGAAGCCCGGGGATGGTGACCGTTCGAGCCAGGGCCATGCCCGCGCGCACACCGATGACGTGCTGCGGGCGCGCACCGCGAATTGCGCGCCTGATACCCGCGATGCCAAGGCCTGTATCGGCGACAACCGCGGACGCGCCGATCGTCCAGCACCCGTAGACGATGGCGAGCAGATCTGCGCCGGGCGGCACGAGCACCGAAACCCGGTCACCGGGCTGGACGCCTCGAGCGGTGAGGCCGGCGGCCAGTTCGGCCACTCTCCGGTTGAGGTGCCCCCAGGTCACCCGCTGCGTGACGCCCCGCGAGCCCATCACGATGAGCGCCGGGCTCTCGGGTCGTTGCACGGCTGCCGTCACGAGACCGTCGAGCAACGCGGTCGGCGCGGACGCGCCGGCCGGATCCGGGTTCGCCGAAGCGCCCAACCGGTCGTACGGCGCCGTGCGCTCACTGATCCACGCAAGAATGCTGGCCACGGCCTCAGGGGCGTCCTCGATCACAAGGTGACTGGCCTGCTCGAAGCGGTGGACATCGGCGTGGGGAGCGCGCTGCATGAGATCGGTGAGGTAGCGGTCTGAGAAGACCGGATCATTCGGGCCCCAGACAAGGAGCATGGGCACGGCCGCGAGGGCGGCAATGCCGTCCGCAATTGCCCGGAGCGGCTCGAAACTCGGGTGCGATGGGCGAAGGGGAAT
>WLND01000203.1 GCA_009726075.1 Actinomycetota bacterium | reverse complement strand
TTTACTACGACATCTAAGTGACAGCAGACTCCCTCCGCGTCGATTCGCCTCGCGCGCTGGGAACGGAAGAGCCCCCGGAGACCCCGTCTTCGGGGGCTCTTCCACGCGGCCTGCCCACGGCCCGGGCTCGCGACTACCCTGACCCCATGATTCGCGAAATGGTCTTCGTCGACGTCCTGCCCGAGCACCATGACGAATTCGAGGCGGCGGTCGCCCGCGCTGTCGAGTCGTCGTTGTCGCCGTCCGAGGGCTTCATCGATTTCGTGCTCGCCCGAGGGGTCGAACGTCCGAACACCTACTCGATGATCATCAACTGGGAAACCCTCGAGGATCACACCGTGGGCTTTCGCGAATCTGAGCGCTTCGTGACCTGGCGTGAACTGATCGGTCCGTTCTTCGCCGTGGCCCCCACGGTGGACCATTGGACTCCCCTCGGCTGATTCGGCCGGTCATACTGTCCGGATGAGCACGCGGGCAATCGGCTGGGCCTGGGTCGCAGCTCAGTTCGCCGCGCTCGCCGTGCTCCTGCTGCTCCCATGGCGAACCCCGAGCCTGGTGTCCATCGTGCTCGGCGCAGTCGTCGCCATGGCCGGAGTCCTGCTGGGTCTGGCAACGTCGCGCGCCCTGGGCAGCGCGTTCACGCCCACGCCGGTTCCGATCCGCGGCGCCGGGCTGCGAATGACCGGTGTCTATGCGCGAGTGCGTCACCCGATGTACGGGGCCGTGCTCCTCATCGTCCTGGGGCTGCTCATCGCGGCCGGCTCCCCGTGGGGCTGGGCCTGGGGCGTCGCGCTTGTCGTGTTCTTCGTGCTGAAGTCCAGATGGGAGGACTCCTTGCTCCACACCGCCCACGGCAGCGAGTGGGAGGCCTGGGCGAACCGCACGGGGGCCCTCGTGCCCCGCAGGATGCCCCCTCGCACCAAGCCGGGCGCCTGACCCGCCGTGAGCGAGGACGACGCAGCCCCCGGCCCTGCGGCCGACGATGTCGCGGTTTCGACGCCCTCGCGCGGCCGACACCGAAGGCAAGGCATCGGATTCGTGCGTGGCGCTCTCATTGTCATCGCCGCTGTCATGTGGCCCTTCGCACTCATCGCAGGCTGGACGTTGCAGAGCACGGCAGCGACGAGCGACGGTGAGCCGACCGAGGTCATCGTCGCGACATGGATGCGCGACAACCACGCGGAGTGGGCTGTTGCGGGCCTTGAGACCCTGTACTACCGATACATCGAGCGACCCGCGATCGGCGGAACCCCGCAGATCTCCGCTGACATCACCGCCGAGGATGCAGCCGACGTCGAGGGAGTGGTCGAGCGAGTGGTCGAGCCAGTCGCGTCACCGTCAGCGCTGCCGACGATGACAGCCGCGGCCTCGCCGACCGCCTCGTCCCCCAGCGCGACCCCTTCCGCGATTCCGACCGTCGCACACCTCGATCCGCCTGCGACCCTCATCTCCCCCGTGCTCGAGCCCGAGCCGAAGGAGGGCGAGTGGCAGCCGGTCGGCAGCCTCGTCGATGGCCTGCCGGCCGTCTACGTGGCACGGGTGCGCGCGGACAACGTCCACACGAGTTATTACGCGACCGCCATGTGGATCGACACGACCCTGGCCAAGGCGATGTTCATCCCCGGATACGAGGAGCCCGCAGGCGGGCCGAACCCCTTCAACGGCGCCCTTCCCCAAGATCTCTGGCCCGTTGTCCTGGCGAACTTCAACGGTGCCTTCCGCCTCGGCGACTCGATGGGCGGCTATGCCTATGACGGCGACGAGGTCGCGAGGCTCGTCGACGGCAAGGGCACGACCGTCGTGTATCGCGACGGCACGATCAAGGTGGGCAAGTGGGGACGCGATTTCACGCTCACCACCGACATGATGGCGGTGCGGCAGAACCTCAACCTCATCGTCGACCACGGCGAGTCGACGGTCACGAGCGCATCCGACAACGTCGTATGGGGCGCCACCACCGACAAGGAGAGCCTGGCGTGGCGCGCTGCCATCGGGCAGCGGGCCGACGGCAGCATCGTCTACGTCGGTTCGCCGTTCCTGTCGGCGCAGGGCCTCGCCGACACGCTCGTCAGAGCGGGGGTGCAGGAGGCGATGGTGCTCGACATGAACAACTGGTGGACCGCCGGGTTCTACTTCAGGCACAAGGCCGATGGCACCCCGCTCTGCCGCAAGCTCGAGCCCATGATCCCCGAGGGATGCGACCGGTTCCTGCGGCCGTACAAGCGCGACAGCTTCCAGTTCCTGGCCCGAGGGGCAGTCAGCCGCTAGGCCGCATCCGGATCCTCATTGCCGTAGAAGACCCGCTCGACGACCTGCCGGGCCCGGCGGGTCACCCGGCGATAGTCCTCGAGAAGCCGGCCGGATTGGCCGGGGCGATAGCCGAGCACATGCGCCACCCCCGCGAGATCCCTCAGGTCGGTCGGGACCATGTCGGACGCCCGCCCGCGCACGAGCATCGTCGCGTTGCGCACACCGGTGGCCAGGCGCCACGCGGCTCGAAGGGCCTCGGCGTCTGCCGCCGCCAGCAACCCGGCCTCCTCGGCCACCGCGAGCGCCTCGAGGGTTTGCGTCGTACGCATGCGGGGCAGCGCACTGGCATGCTGCAGCTGAAGCACCTGCACCACCCACTCGACGTCGCTCAGGCCGCCCCGACCGAGCTTCGTGTGGAGCGCCGGGTCGGCGCCGCGCGGAAGTCGCTCCGACTCCATCCGGGCCTTGATGCGCCGGATCTCACGCACCTGCTCCTCGCCAATGCCCCCCGGCGGGTAGCGCAGCGGGTCGATGAGGGCGATGAAGTCGGCAGCGAGGTCCTCATCGCCGGCCGCGTAGGCCGCGCGCAGGAGCGCCTGCGACTCCCAGCCGGACGACCACCGCTCGTAGTACGCGGCATAGGAGTCGAGCGATCGCACCAACGGGCCCTGCTTGCCCTCCGGCCGCAGGTCGGCATCGACGTCGAGCGGCGGGTCCTGCGATGGCGCCATGAGCAGGGTCCGAAGCTCATTCGCCACCGCGAATGCGGCCGAGTTCGCGCCCCGCTCATCAGCGCCCGGCAGCGGGTCGTACACGAACATCACATCGACGTCGCTGCCGAAGCCGAGCTCATGGCCGCCGAAGCGCCCCATGCCGATGATCGTCAGCCGCATCGGCAGGGGCCCGCCTGTCGCATCCTCGACCACCCCGATGGACACCTTGAGTGCCGCCGCCATGGTCACCTTCGCAACATCGCTGAGCGACACACCCGCCTGATCCCCCGTCGCGAGGTGCAGCAGCTCGGCCACGGCCGTCCGGAAGAGCTCACGCCGGCGCAGCGAGCGAACCGCGGCAACGGCCGCTTGCGGGTCTGCCTGGCGGGAGATTGCCGCGTTCGCCTCGACGAGCAGCATGGCGAGCGACCGCGGCTGGAGCTCGTTGTCGTCAGCGAGCATGGCCACCGACTCCGGGGCGGTGAGGAGCAGATCGGTCGCGTAGCGACTGCTCGCCAGCACCTGGGCCATCCGCTCGGCGGCGGCCGATTCGTCTCTGAGCAGGCGCAGGTACCAGTGGGTCGAGCCAAGGGCGTCGCTCACCCGCCGGAATCCCAGGAGGCCCGCGTCGGGATCAGGAGCGTCGGCGAACCAACCGAGCAGCACCGGCAGCAGGGTTCGCTGGATGGCCGCCCGCCTGCTGACCCCCGAGGTGAGGGCCTGGAGGTGTCGAAGTGCACTGGCCGGGTCGGCGTAGCCGAGTGCCTCGAGGCGCTGCTCGGCGGCCTCTGGCGTGAGCCTGGCCTCACCTGCGTCAAGCCGCGCTACCGCCTGGAGCAGTGGCCGGTAGAAGAGCTTCTCGTGGATTCGACGCACCTCGCGTGCGTGGCGACGCCATTCGGTGACGAGCTCGACGACCGGCTCGGCCCGGAAGCCCAGAGACCGGCCGAGCCTTCGCACGTCCTCATCGTTGTCGGGCATGGTGTGCGTGCGCCGGAGTCGGTGCAGCTGAATGCGGTGCTCAAGGGTCCGCAGGAAGCGATAGGCGGCAGCCAGGGTCGAGGCATCGTCGCGTCCGACATAGCCCCACGTCGCCAGGGATTCGAGCGCCACGAGGGTGGTCGGGCTGCGGAGCATGACGTCGCTGCGTCCGTGGACCAACTGCAGGAGCTGCACCGAGAATTCGACATCGCGCAGGCCGCCGGGGCCGAGCTTCAGCTCTCGGTCGCCAAGCCTCGCTGAGACGTTCTCCTCGACGCGGCGCCGCATTGCCTGGACGTCGGTGACGAACCCCGGATGGTCGGCTGCCCCCCAGACGAACGGGGCCACGGCATCGACGTACCGCTGGCCCAGTGCCCTGTCGCCCGCCGACCACCGAGCCTTAAGGAGGGCTTGAAACTCCCACGTCTTCGCCCAGCGCTCGTAGTAGCCGACGTGGGATTCGATCGTTCGGACGAGGACGCCCTGCTTGCCCTCGGGACGCAGCGCCGGGTCGACCTCCCAGATGGTGCCCTCCGACGTCGCGGCATTGCAGG
>WLND01000202.1 GCA_009726075.1 Actinomycetota bacterium | reverse complement strand
TGGCTCAATGCCGTACTTCAGGGAATCCTGCTGGGAGGCCTGTACGCGCTGCTTGCTGCGGGCCTGTCGCTCATGTTCGGCGTCATGCGGATCGTGAACCTCGCGCACGGCGTGCTCGCGGTCGTGGCTGCCTACCTCGGCTACTTCCTCGTCGACAAACTCTCAGTGCCTGCCTTCCTGTGCCTGGTGATCGTCATCCCGGTGATGGCGGCCATCGGCTACGTCCTGCAGCTCGGCCTGCTCAACCCGGCGCTGGCCCGAGGCGGCCTCGCTCCGATCCTGGTCACCTTCGGCCTCGCGGTCGTGGTGACCAACCTGCTGCAGCAGTTCTTCTCGGCAGATACCCGATCGATCCAGACCGGGGCGATTGCCACCGACAGCATCCAGATCAACGATGAGATCTCGATCGGTGTCTTTCCGCTCCTCACCTTCGTCGTCGGGGTCATCGTCATCACCGGTCTTCAGATGTACCTGTCGCGAACTCGCACGGGTCGAGCGATGCGGGCCGCGAGCGACGACAAGGAAGCCGCGCAGCTCATGGGTATCGATAACCGTCGCATCTACGCAATTGCGACGGCAATCGCCCTCGGCATCGTCGGCCTGGCCGGCGTGTTCCTGGGCATGCGCACGCAGTTCAGCCCGACGTACGGCGACGCGACCCTCATCTTCGCCTTCGAGGCCGTCATCATCGGCGGCCTGGGGTCGCTCTGGGGGACGCTCATCGGCGGGGTCGTCCTCGGTGTTGCCCAAGCCGTGGGTGCCCAGATCAACCCGGCCTACGGCATCCTCGCGGGCAACCTCGTCTTCCTGGCGATCCTTGCCTTCCGGCCTACGGGCCTCCTCCAGAAGGCGGTGAACTCATGACGAGCCTTGAGTCGGCGACGGTGCCCGTCAAGGTCAAGCGCGCCACGAGGTCATCATGGGCCGGCCTCGCGGTCATCACCCCAGTCCTGATCCTGCTCGCGATGGGCCCCTACATCCTGGGCCGAGGCCTCCAGCAGAATCTCGTGATCCTGTTCTCGCTCATCGTGCTCGGCACCATGTGGAACCTGCTGGCCGGCTATGGCGGCATGGTGTCGATCGGGCAGCAGGCGTATATCGGCATCGGCGCCTACGGGCTGGTCTATATCGCCGACACGATCGGCATCGACCCGTTCCTGGCCGTGCCGTTCGCCGTTGTCATCGCGGGAGTGCTGTCGTTCCCGATCTCGTTCCTGGCCTTCCGCCTGTCTGGTGGCTACTTCGCGATCGGCACCTGGGTCATCGCCGAGGTGGTGAAGCTTGTCGTCGAGCAAATGGACGTGCTGGGCGCAGGTTCCGGGGTCTCGCTCATGTCGATCACCGACCTGTCGCCCGGCCGTCGCATCGCGTACGTCTACTGGCTGTCCCTCATCGCCGTCGTGGTGGCGGTTGCCGTGACCTACCTGCTCATGCGGTCGCGGCTCGGCCTTGGATTCACCGCGATTCGCGACGATGCGGTCGCCGCCGGCTCACTGGGGGTCCGGGTCACGCGCAGCAAGCGGATCGTCTACGTCATCGCAGGCATGGGGTGCGCGCTGGCCGGGGCGATGATCGCGGCCAACACCCTGAGGGTGCAGCCGGAGTCGATCTTCAGCGTGCAGTACTCGGCCTTCATGATCTTCATCGTCGTCATCGGGGGCATCGGCACCATCGAGGGTCCTATCGTGGGAGCGGTCGTCTTCTTCGCGCTGCAGCAGTGGCTCTCCGACTTCGGCGTCTGGTACCTGGTGATCCTGGGCCTCCTCGCAATCATCATCACCCTGCTGCTGCCGCGCGGCATCTGGGGCCTGATCTCCGGCAACGGGCGCATCCGCCTGTTCCCCGTCGGGTACCGGCTGGTCAACCCGCTGGAGAAGTACGCCTTGATCAAGCCGAAGGACTCGGTGGCCACGAACGCTGCGGACAAGGAGGCAGGTGCGCATGACTGACAAGATGACCGAGGACGACCTGACGGCTGTCGTCGTCCAGCGACTCGAGGCCACGCCGGATGCCCGCCTGCGCGAGGTCACCCAGGCGTTCGTCCGGCACCTGCATGCGTTCGCCAAGGAGGTGCGCCTGACCGATGAGGAGTGGTTCACCGGCATCACATTCCTCACCGCGACCGGCGCGATGTGCGATCAGACGCGTCAGGAGTTCATCCTGCTGTCTGACACGCTCGGTTTCTCGTCGCTTATCGACCTCATCAATCACTCGGACGTCGAGGCGCTCGCGACCGAGCCGACGATTCTCGGCCCGTTCTACGTTCCGGACTCGCCTGAGCGTGCCTTCGGTGACTCGATGGTCGAATACGACGACGGGGGCGAGCCCGCAATATTCACCGGCATCGTGACCGACACTGAGGGCCATCCGCTCGCGGGCGTGCTGCTCGATGTCTGGCAGAACGCGGCGACCGGGTTCTACGCCGTTCAGCAACCGGGTGTGCAGCCCGCGACGAACCTGCGGGGTCGGTACCGCACCGACGCCGCCGGCCGCTATGAGATCCGCACGGTGCGGCCGGTGCCGTACCCGATCCCGGCCGATGGGCCGGTCGGGCAGTTGCTTCGGGACACGGGCCGGCATGAATGGCGGGCGGCACATATCCACGTGAAGGCATCGAAGGACGGCTACGAGCCGGTCACCTCGCACGTGTTCGACCGGGAGAGTCGCTACCTCGACTCTGACACGGTGTTCGGGGTCAAGGACTCGCTCATCGAGGATTTCGTGGCAGGGCCCGATGGCGTACTCGTGTGCGAGCACCCGATCATGCTGGCATCAGCAGCCGTTGAGCTGGCCGGAGCACACGACTGAGTCTCCGATGAAACCGATCACGACCATCGCAAGCGGCACCACTGGCAGCAGCGCGGCGAGGACGCGCCACCCGGCAGTGCCCTCGCGCTTGCGGGTCAATGCCCAGACGATCCACACGAGTGGCACGGTGACCAAGCAGGCCAGGAGAAAGAGCCACATGCCGTAGAACGCCATCCAGACCCAGACCGGCACATTGTCGGTGCCGGAGTCGAACATCATGACCGACATGAGCACCGGGACTGCGGCGGCGATGCCGGCGACGATCCAGGTCACGGTGGCGATGATCGGTACGAGGGGCCCACGGGCATTCACCGGCTGAACTTCTTGAACCGTCATGAGCCGAACAGTAGGGCACCAAGGCGGTCGCGCACCTATACACTCCCTCGAAGTCTTGCTGGGACTGCGTCGAGGGGGTCGAGTGTCCAGAAACCTCCGGATCCGATCGCATTCCTTCTCGCCATCCCGGGCTTCGGGGTCCATTCAGGTGAACAACATGCGCAGCCTCGGCCGGGCGATCGTCGCATTCGTCGTCGGTGGTGTCGTCTTCCTCGCAGCCGGTGCAGTAGGCATCACCGCGTTCAT
This sequence comes from Actinomycetota bacterium, assembly GCA_009726075.1. Classification (GTDB taxonomy): domain Bacteria; phylum Actinomycetota; class Actinomycetes; order S36-B12; family S36-B12; genus WLND01. The sequence continues at coordinate 1,114 of WLND01000202.1, read as the reverse complement.
TGCGGGCAGCGACGATCCGGTCGTGCCGGTCGATGAATCGCTCGGGCCCTGGACGATCCTTGTCGGCAGCAGCCGTCCGCCGACGAATCTGCTCGTCGCCGCAGTGCTCGCGATGGTGTCGGTGGCGGCAGGCGCCCTCGCGCTCGAGGCCGGTACCGTCCTGCGCCGGACTCGCAACCCAGACCGTGAGGCGCTCGCCGACCAATCACCGATCCTCCGCCATGAGCCCGGATTTGCTGGGCCCGTTGCGGTCACGGTCCTCATTCCTGCGCATGACGAGGAGACGTCGCTGCCGGCGACCCTCATTGCGCTGCGCGAGCAGACACGGCAGCCAGAGCGCGTCGTCGTGGTGGCCGACAACTGCAGCGACCGCACGGCCGAAATCGCCCGCGAGTTCGGCCACGAGGCTTTCGTGACGGTGGCCAATGACCATCGAAAGGGCGGTGCACTCAACCAGGCCCTCGACGAAGTGCTGGCGGGCATGGGGCCCCGTGACGTGATCATGGTGATGGATGCCGACACGCGCATCGGGCCCCGGTACCTCGAGGTTGCAGCAGGACGCTTCGCGACTGATCCGAACCTCGACGCCGTGGGAGGCGTGTTCTTCGGCGAGCAGGGTCATGGGCTCGTGGGGCAGTTCCAGCGCAACGAATACATCCGCTACTCGGCTGAGATCAAGCGACGCCGCGGACGCGTCTTCGTGCTGACGGGCACGGCCTCTGTCTTCAGGGCCGGCGCTCTCCGCACGGTCGCAGCGGCCCGGGGCATTGTCATCCCGGGCCGACCGGGGCAGGTCTACGACACGTCGGCGCTCACCGAGGACAACGAGTTGACGATCGCCCTGAAGTCGCTCGGTTGCTCGATGGTGTCACCGGCCGAGTGCACGGTCACGACCGAGTTGATGCCGACGTGGCGCAACCTCTGGCGTCAGCGCCTTCGCTGGCAGCGAGGTGCCCTTGAGAACATCGGCGCCTACGGACTCACGAGCGCCACGGCGCGCTACTGGGGCCAGCAGATCGGCATCGCCTACGGCACGATCGCGCTGTGCTCGGCGATCCTGCTCGTTGTCATTGCCGCGTTCGCGGCCGACGAAGTTGTCTGGTTTCCGTTCTGG
>WLND01000201.1 GCA_009726075.1 Actinomycetota bacterium | reverse complement strand
CGGCACGCACGGTGAGAATCCCGTCGAGGTACGACGCGGACGCCCCGACCGCCGTGGTGCAGGCCGCATTGATCCCGACGAGCACCTGGCGCTCGGCCGCGGTGGCGAGACGCGCGGGGGCATTGTCAAGGAGCGAGAGCAGCGCGAGCATCGCGTCGTCGTCCGACCTGCACTCGACAGCGAGGGCCCCCTGAGCCGGTGCGGGCAGCATCTCGCCGACCTCGAATACCTGGGTGACCTCGTCCTGGCGCCCGATGCGCACGATGCCGGCCATGGCGAGCACGACCGCGTCGCATTCGCCGTCGCGCACCTTGCGGATGCGGCTGTCGACGTTGCCGCGCACCGGCTGCACGACCAGGTTCGGCCAGCGTCGCGCGATCACCGCAGCGCGACGGGGCGAACTCGTGCCGATGACGCAGCCCGGAGCAAGGTCTTCGATGCGGATGCCATCGCGCGACACGAGTGCATCGCGCGGATCCTCGCGGCGCGGCACCGCCGCGATCGTGATGCCCGGCTCGGGTGCGCTGGGCAGGTCCTTGAAGGAATGGACGATGACGTCGACCTCGCCCGCGAGCAGCGCCTGTCGAAGGGTCGAGACGAACAGGCCCGGGGTGCCGGGCTGGCTCAGCGGCTTGGAGGTGTCGTCGCCCGAGGTCGTGATGAGCACCTCGGCCCACGGGCGGCCCGCCACGGCCGCGAGGGCGTCGCCGACCGTCGCCGACTGCGTGCGGGCCAGAAGGCTCGCCCGCGTGCCGAGTCTGATCGGGTCAGCCACGGATGCTGGAGTCAATCTCGATTCCGAAGAGCGTGTGCACGGCCTTGCTGTAGTCGGCGAAGTCGCCGGTGCGGGCCAGTTCCTGCGCTCGCACCGACGGCATGTGGAGGATGGCGTTCGAGACCCGGTTCAGGGAGCGGGCGACTTCCTCGGCGGTCTCCTCGTCGACACGGTGCCGGATGCGATCGACCTCTTCGTTGATGATGGCCATCACGTGGGCCCTCATCGCGATGACTGCATGGTCTGCGGTGCGGCCGGACTCGGTCTGCTCGAAGGCCTGCACGGCGCCGAGCACGAGATCCTGGGCACCCAGGATTGCGGACGAGTGCTCGCGCGGTGCGAACTCGTGGATGACCTCGAGGTCGATGACGTCGACGACGGGCAGGGCCTTCGCCTCGGGCGACACGTCGGGTGAGAGCGCGAGGTCGATAACGGGAAGGACGGACGTCGATGCCGCTCGCGAGTCGCGGACGAGCTGCTCCGTGAGGACGAAGCCGGACGAGCCGCTGCAGGCAGCGACGAGATCGGCTCTGGCCAGCGCCTCGGCGAGCCCGCTCGGATCGACCGCCGTGGCGCCGTGCGACTGGGCGAACTGCGCCGAACGACCAGAAGACGAGTAGACGTCGATGTCTGTGCAGCCGCGGCGGGCAAGGGCCGCCACCACGACCCGCGCGTAGGAGCCGGTGCCGAGCACGAGGGCGCGACGGCCGGAGACGTCCCCGTGCCGCTGCCCGACGAGGTCAAGGCCAACGCTCACGATCGACCGACCCGCGGCGCCGAGCCCGGTCGATGAGGTGACGGCCTTGGAGGTTGCCAGGGCCCGCTGCAGCAGTCGCTCGAGGGTCGGCGAGGTGGTGTGCTGCTCCTGGGCGAGCGCAAGGCTGGCCTTCACCTGCCCGGCGATCTCGTCCTCGCCGACCACCATCGACTCGAGTCCCGAGGCGACCGAGAAGAGGTGCTGCGCCACCGTCGTCCCGACCGAGACGCGCATCGCATCGACGACGAAATCGTGATCGAGCCCTGCGAGCTCGGCGATGGTCGCCGTCGTGACCTCCACGGCCTCATGGAAGCGAGTGAGGTCGAGGTAGACCTCGAAGCGGTTGCAGGTGGACAGCACGACTGCCCCGGAAACGTCGTCGCTGGTCGCGGTCAGCCGCTTTGCGAGCGAACGACCGGACTGCGAGAGCCGGCTGATCTCGTCGAGGGTCACATCGTGATGACTCGCTCCGACGAGCACCAGGACCATGGCCGCATAGTACGCGGGAAAGGGCCAAGGGGCCCTCTCGGATATGTTGACGACATGACCGAGGCCAGCAGTCTTCCGTCCTCGCACCCCCTTCTCGATGGCCGCACGGCGCAGTCTGCGGTCGTCCTCGCCTACCAGGGCGTGCGGCCGCAGACCCGTCCGATCTGGATGATGCGCCAGGCGGGCCGCTCGCTCCCGGAGTACCGCGCGCTGCGCGAGGGCACCGCCATGCTCGACTCGTGCCTGCGGCCCGACATGGCGGCCGAGATCACCCTGCAGCCCGTGCGGCGGCACCACGTCGACGCCGCGATCTACTTCAGCGACATCGTCATTCCGTTGAAGCTTGCCGGGGTCGACGTCGACATCGTCGCGGGAGTCGGCCCGGTCATGGGTGCGCCGGTTCGTTCTCTCTCGGACGTCCTCGCGCTCCCCGACCTCGACCCGGATTCGCTGCAGCCGATCACCGAGGCCATCGGGATCATCATCGGCGAGCTCGGCACGACGCCGCTCATCGGCTTCGCCGGGGCGCCGTTCACGCTGGCCTCGTACCTGGTCGAGGGCCGTCCGTCGCGCGAGTACCTGCATACCAAGGCCCTCATGCGCGATGATCCGAGCACGTGGCATGCCCTGCTCGCCTGGACGGCCACGATCACTGGTGAGTTCCTTCGCGCTCAGGCGATCGCCGGCGCCAGCGCCCTTCAGTTATTCGACTCGTGGGCCGGAGCCCTCACGCTGGACGAGTACCTCGAGTTCGCCGCGCCGCATTCGCGGGCCGTCATGGATGCGGTGAGCGACCTGCCGGTCGCCCGGGTGCACTTCGGCACCAGGACCGAGCACCTGCTCGTCGCGATGCGCGATGTCGGAGCCACGGTGATGGGGGTCGATCAGCTCACCACCCTCGAGCGGGCCAATGAGCTGCTCGGCGGCACCACGCCGTTGCAGGGCAACATCGATCCCGAGCTGCTCACGGCAGATTGGCCCGAGCTCCAGGCCCACGTGCGCGCCGTGCTCAAGAGCGGGCTCGCCGCCCCCGCCCATGTGGTGAACCTCGGCCACGGGGTGCCTCCGGGCACCGACCCCGATGTGCTCACGCGCATGGTCGAACTGGTGCATGAAGAGGGCTGACCCGTGACCGCGGAGACCACGTTCGACGTGGCGGTCGTCGGCGGCGGCATCGCCGGGCTCGTGGCCGCCCGGGCACTCGTGATCGACGGCGCTTCGGTGTGCGTCATCGAGGCCTCGGACTCCTTCGGGGGCGCCCTGCGCGCAGCAGCGCTCGACGCAGTGGCGGTCGATGTCGGCGCCGAGGCGTTTGCCGTGACGCGTCCAGAGGCTCGTCGGCTGATCGAGGAGCTCGACCTCGGGGCGCGCATCGTCGAGCCCCGCCGGTCTGACGCACGGATCCTGCTCGCATCCGGACTGTTCGCCATGCCCCATGCACTGCTCGGCATCCCGACCGATCTCGGCTCCCCCGAGGTCCTGGCGATCCTCGGCCCGACCTCGGCCGCCGCCGCGAGCGCCCGCGATGCACGTCCGCTCGACGATGAACTCGACCCCCAGATCACCATCGGGCACCTCGTGCGCTCCCGCATGGGCGATGAGGTCGTGCGCCGGATTCTCGCCCCTGTCGTCGGCGGGGTGCACGCCGTCGACCCAGATCTCGTCGAGGCCGATGCGCTCGTGCCCGGGCTGCTTGCCGCGGTGCGCGGGCGCGGCAGCCTTGCTGGCGCAGCTGCGATGCTGCGCGCGGCGTCCGGAAATCCGGGCTCCGCGGTTGCGGGCCTGAGCGGTGGCATGACGACGCTGGTGCGCGCACTCGTCGACGACCTGCGGGGCCGTGGCGTGCGGCTCATGACTGATAGCGCAATCACCACGATCGAGGCTGCCTCCCCCGGCTGGCAGCTGGCCGCCTCTGGTGTGCGCCTGCGCGCCGCGAGCGTCGTCCTCGCAACCGATGCAGCGACCGCGAGCCGCCTCCTTGCGGCCCTCCCCGATATTGGGGCGCCCCTTTCCCGGGTAAGCGTCGGCGACGTCGCGGTCGTGTCCGCGGTGTTCGATTCGGATGAGGCCGACGACGACCCGGTGGGCTCCGGAGTGCTCGTGCCATCCGGCCATCCGGCGATTCGCGCCAAGGCCATGACGCACGCCACCGCCAAGTGGTCGTGGATCCGAGAGGCGTACGGCCCGGGCCGGCATCTCGTGCGGCTGTCCTACGGGCGCAATGGCGTCATGGGCGAGGACATTCGGGATCTGCCCGAGATTGCCCGGCGCGATATCGAGCGAATCCTCGGCATTGACGTGCCGGCCCTGCGCGCTTCACTGGTGACCCGGTGGCCGCGTTCGCTCGTGCAGCAGCGCGTGGGGCACCGACGCAATGTCGCCGAGTTGCGCGCCGCCGTCGCCCAGCGCGACGACCTTGCGGTCATCGGGGCGGGCATCGGCGGCAACGGCCTGGCCGGGACCATTGCCCAGGCCCGCACGGTG
>WLND01000200.1 GCA_009726075.1 Actinomycetota bacterium | reverse complement strand
GGGCCGTCCTCGCCCTGATCTGCGCCGCCGCACTGGTGACCGGGTGGATGTGGTGGCAGGGGCGACCACGAGCGGTGGCCGTGGCACCCGAACTTGCCGTGGCCGGCGCTTCGGTTCCCGGCAGCACGACCGGCGGGGGAATCGGGGTTGCCGAGGGAGACCTCGTCGTTCACGTCATCGGCGCCGTCCGCAAGCCCGGCCTTCAGCGACTGCCAGCCGGGTCACGCGTCGATGATGCGATCACGGCCGCTGGCGGGGCGAAGGGCGACAAGGCCCTGGCATCGGTCAATCTGGCCCGAGCCCTCGTCGACGGCGAGCAGATCGTCGTGAGCGCCGATGGCGTTGCGCCCGGCGCGACAGGAAGCGGCGGTTCGACGGGCGTGGCGCTCAACCTCGCCACCGCTGCCGAATTCGAGGCCCTGCCCGGCGTCGGACCCGTGCTGGCCAAGCGCATCGTCGACTGGCGCACCACCAACGGCTCCTTCCGCAGCATCGACGAACTCGGCGAGGTGTCCGGCATCGGCGACTCGATTCTCGAGCAGCTCAGGCCCCTGGTGCATGTGTGATCGATGCCAGGCTGCTGCTCCCTGCGGTCTGCGCCTGGCTGAGCGCCACGCTCGTGCTCGTCGGTGCCGGCAGCGTCACCGAACTCGGCGACCGCCACGAACTTGCGTCGATCGTGGCGATGTCGGCAGTCGGGCTCGGTCTCTGCCTCCTCGGGCTCGGCCAGTGCGCGCGGCCTTCGCGCCGGCCCGCAATCAGGGCAGCAGCCCTGGGCCTTGCCGTCGGCGCATGTTCCGCCGCGGCTCACCTCGGGGCCCTGACGACCGCACCGGTAGCAGCGTGGACCACTGCGAATGCATCGGCAACCGTCACCGGCGTCATCAACGGCGAGCCTGTCACGCGAACCGCGACATCCGCCGCCGTGTGGCAGGCGGCGTCCTCGCTGGAGGTCCGCCTCGCGACAAGGAGCGTCAGCGCGCGCGGCGAGACCGTGCTCGTCGACCTGCCGATGACCCTGCGCATCCCTGGGTCGGCGCCCATCCCTGCTGCCGGCACCGTGGTGGAGGTCGCTGGCCGACTAGCCCCGGCGAGATCATTCGATGCAGCCGCGATCCTCAACCTACGCAACGACGCAACCATTCGGGTCCTGCAGGGACCTGGGCCGGTCGACATGGCGGCCTCCGCCATGCGCAGCGGCCTGCGCGCGTCGCTGGCAGGCATCGATCCCGACGCGGCATCGCTGGTTGCGGGCCTCTCGGTGGGCGACGAAACGCTGCAGCCCGCCAGCCTCGATGACGCGATGCGCGCTTCGGGCCTTTCCCACCTGACCGCTGTGTCAGGTGGCAACGTGGCGATCATTCTGGCTGTGGTCCTGGGCATCGCCCGGCTGCTGCGGTGGCGCATGTCGACCAGAGTGGTGGTCGGCCTCATGGCCCTCGCCTACTTCGTGGTCCTGGTCCGCCCGCAGCCGAGCGTGGTCCGGGCCGCCGTGATGGGGGTCGTGCTCCTGCTGGCACTGCTCACCGGTGGTCGACGTCGTGGGCCCGCTGTGCTCGCCACCGCCATCCTCCTCATCGTCGTCCTGTCACCCGCGCTCGCAGTGTCATGGGCATTCGGCCTCTCGGCATTCGCCACGGCCGGCCTCATCGTCCTGACCCCGCCAGTGGCGCAGGTGATTGCCACGTGGCGCGTGACCAGGCGCTGGCCCCCTGCGCTGCAAGAGGGCGTGGCAGTCACCACTGCGGCCCAGATCGCGACCCTGCCGCTCCTCGTCGCGATGGGGGCGAGTGTCGGGTGGGTGGCTATCCCCGCGAACCTGCTGGCAATGCCGGCCGTGGCACCGGTCACGATCCTCGGCCTCGTCGCTGCCATGGCAGCGCCGTTCAGTCTTCCCGTCGCGTCCGTTCTTGCGCATATCGCAGCCCTGCCGGCCGCCTGGATCGCTGGCGTCGCCCGCACATGCAGCACCCTGCCCTTCGTTGCCTTCCCCTGGCCATCCGGGTGGCTCGGCGTTGCCCTGCTCGCCCTCGCGATTCCGTGCGGCGTGGCCGTCGCGATCGCTATGCGCCGGCGTTATCCGGACGGGGTGCCACGGTCGGCCGTGAGTGCCGTGGCGGCCGCCGTACTCATCGTCACCGTGGTGCTCACCATGGCTCCGCCCAGCAGGCGCGGCTGGCCACCGGCCGGTTGGCTCATGGTTGCCTGCGACGTCGGGCAAGGTGATGGCCTCGTGATTCGAGCCGCGGAGTCCTCGTACGTCGTCGTCGATGCCGGCCCCGACCCGGCACGGATCGACACCTGCCTCGACGATCTGGGGGTCTCGAGCGTCAGCGCGGTGATCCTGTCTCACTACCACGCCGACCATGTGAACGGACTGCCCGGCGTGATCGGGGACCGGCTGGTGGGGGCAGTCTTTGTGAGCCCAGTCGACGACCCGCCCGAGCAGGTGACGATGGTGCGCGACTGGCTCACGGGTGAAGGCCTGGTGGCTCAGCGCGTTGCGGTGGGCGAGATCCGCACCATCGGCGATGTGAGCTGGCGCGTCCTGTGGCCCCGCCGGATCATCAAGGCGGGGTCGATCCCGAACAATTCGAGCGTCGGGATCGTCCTGGAGGCTGCTGGCACGACGTTCCTGCTTGCGGGCGACGTCGAGGCCGAAGCCCAGACAGCGCTGATCGCGGCCGAGCCGGGGCTGCACGTCGATGTCGTCAAGGTGCCGCATCACGGCTCCCGCAATCAGGACCCGCGCCTGCCGGCCTGGTCGGGCGGCCGGATCGCCCTCGTCAGCGCCGGTCAGGGCAACACCTACGGCCACCCGGCCGCTGAGACCCTCGAGCGCTGGAGGGCCGCGGGCGCACTGATTGGCCGCACCGACGAGCAGGGCGACCTCGCGGTCGTTCGCGACGAGGCGGGCGCCCTCGGGTTGGTCACACGCGCAGGCTGATCTGGGAACCCGGGGGGATTCGCCTCGGGCCAGGACCCCGTGGGATGCTGCGCCATCATGGCCAGCTCATCTGCTCCGGCTCGTCTCACGATCGCCTTTGGCGCGGAGCCGGTCCTCGTCGACCGGGCCGTCGCTGCCACGGTCGCCTCGATCAGGGCCATCGACCCGGGGGCCCAGCGGGTCACGGTGGCGGCGAGCAATCCCGACGGCGGAGACAACATTCGCGATGCTGGGGCGCCCACCCTGTTCGGCGATGGCACCATCCTGATCGTGACCGGCGCCGATAGCGCCTCGGACGACGTCGACGAAGCGCTGCGGCAGTTCGTCCTCGATGCACCTGATTCTGCGTGGCTCATCGTCACTCATCCCGGGGTCGTGAAGGGCAAGAACCTCATGGATGCCCTGCGCAAGGCCGGCGCAGTGCAGATTGAATGCGCGGCCGTGAAGCGGGGTGCCGCCACACTCGAGTACCTCACGCGCGCTGTGGCCTCGCACAAGCGGTCCATGACCCAGGACGCACTCGCCGCCCTGTACGACGCGATCGGCCAGGACCTGCGCCTGCTCACTGCGGCCATCTCGCAGTTGGTCAGCGACGTCGAGGCCGACCCGATCAGCGTCGACGACGTCCGCTCCTATTTCGGCGGGGTGGCCGATGTCAGCGGCTTCATCATCTCCGATGCCGTGTGGGAGCGCCGTTCGGTCGATGCGCTGAGATCCCTGCGATGGGCCACGCAGTCCTCCGACAACGTGGCCGTCGCGACGGTGTCGGCGCTCGCCGGCGGCCTGCGAAGCATCGTCCGCGTGGCTGGGGTTGGCGCGGGGGCATCCGAGAACGACGTCGCGCGGGAGGCGGGCGTGCCGCCGTGGAAGGTCAAGGTTCTGCGCAGGCAATGGTCCGGCTGGAGCGGTGATCAGCGCCGCCTGGCTGCTGCGGCCGTGGCCCTGGCCGATGCGGACGGGGCGCTCAAGGGCGGCGTGCTCGAGGGGTCGAGCCTGGACGCCGAGCAGAAGCGAATGGCGCTGGAACGGCTCATCATGCAAACCGGAGCCCCCCGCGCCTAACCCCTTCCCCCGTTTGTCCCACCTCCTGGGAGAAACTGCAAAATCCAGGCCCGTTCGGCTTTGATTTTGCCGTTTGTCCCACCTCGTGGGAGAAACTGCACAGGTGCGCCCTGGGGGCAGCGAATTTTGCCGTTTGTCCCAGGAGGTGGGACAAACGGGGTGGGGGAAGGGGGTTTTGGCGTGCGAAAGGCCCCGCTCTGCCTGAGCGGGGCCTTTCGAAGCGGGTGCTAGAGCGCTGCGGCGCGCTTGTCGATCGCGGCCTTGCGGTTCGCGGCCTGGTTGGCGTGGATGACGCCCTTGCTCGCGGCCTTGTCGAGCGCACGGCCCGCATCGCGACCGAGCGCGACAGCCTCGGCGGAACCCGCGTCTGCAGCCTCGCGGAACTTGCGCACGGCCGTCTTGAGTGCTGACTTGACGGACTTGTTGCGCATCCGGGCCTTCTCGTTGGTCCGGTTTCGCTTGATCTGCGACTTGATGTTCGCCACGGGACAACCTTCTTTGGGTCTTGGTCTT
>WLND01000020.1 GCA_009726075.1 Actinomycetota bacterium | reverse complement strand
TCTGCCTCGAGGAATCGAATCTTGCTGATGGTGATGTCAGGGAACTCGCGCTTGAGGAGGCTCAGGACTTCGCCGATGCTCAGCGTTCCGACGACCCGGCCCCCCGGGGACTCGCTCATCGTCCGGGCTCGACACCGACCAGGAAAATGAACCTGAACTTGCCGATCTGAATCTCATCGCCTCCGCTGAGTTGCCGGTCCTCGACGCGCTTGCGATTCACGTAGGTGCCGTTCAGGCTGCCGGCATCCTTAATGCTCCAGCCCTCGGCCCCGTGACGAAGGTCGGCGTGGTGCCGGCTGACCGTGACGTCGTCCAGGAAGACCGCCGCATCGGGCGAGCGTCCGACCGAGACCAGGTCAGCACGCTGGGCGAGCGGGAATTCGGTGCCCTCCCCCGGGCCCTTGAGCACGATGAGCATCGCTGAACCCGTCGACAGGCCATCGCGTGGTCCGGATCCGATCGGACTGAGACTGCCGGAGCCGCCGGCACCGAGCGTGCTGCCTATCGCCGTTATGGCGCCGGTGTGATCCAGGTCGCTGACGACCGGCGCCCCGCACGAGGCGCAGAATCGATCACCGGGATCGACGGGCTCGCCGCAGGTGACGCAATCGTCCATGGGGTGAATGTACCCTGCCGCTGGCCCGTCGACATGGCTGCGCCGCGCCAACGGGGCGGCGGACGATCAGGCTGCTGAAATGAGGGCCTCGTAGTCGGCCGCAGTCAGGAGAGACCCAGCATCGAGTGCGCCCTCCGCGGCCACGCGCACGAGCCAGCCTGCGCCGTAAGGGTCAGAATTCACGGTTTCAGGCGACGACTCAAGCGCCTCGTTCCGCTCGACAACGGCGCCAGCAACGGGGGCGTAGATATCACTCACGCTCTTGGTCGACTCGACTTCGCCGCAACTGCTTGCAGCCGTCAGGACATCGCCAACCGACGGAAGACTGACGTACACGATGTCACCGAGCGCCTCCTGGGCGAAATCCGTGATCCCGAATTCGACCACCCCGTCACCGATCTCGCGCACCCATTCGTGCTCTGCCGTGTAGCGGAGGTCAGCCGGGACCATGGAGTGTCCTTTCGTGGATCGTTCGTCGAGCCGGTGAATGGGAAGGATAGTCAATGAGCGGGCGCACTGGACTGGCCTGCTCGGGAAAGGCGCACGGCGGTCACGACGTAGCCGATGCCCGCCCACCAGTACAGGCCCGTGCCCCAGAGGGCGAACGCCCACCCGACGGCCATGGCGGTCGTGCCCACGGCACCCCCCACCGTCCCGAGCAGCAGGAACGGAAACCCCCACATAAGGCAGAAGGTCGCGGCCTTTCCAGTGATGGTGACTGGCAGCGAGACGAGGCCTCGACGACGAAGGACCGGCACCAGGGCCAGGAGCATGAGCTCACGCAGGGCAAGCAGGGCAACGAGCCACCACGGGATGATGTCGCGCAGCGCGAGGCCAACGAGGGTCGCCGCGATATACATGCGGTCGGCAAGAGGATCCAGCAGCATGCCGAGCCTGCTCGTCTGGCCGGTCGCCCGGGCGATCGCCCCGTCGAGCCAGTCGGTGATCCCGGCCAACGTCAGGAGCGCCAGGGCCCAGACATCGGCGTGCGGAACCAGGATCAGCCAGAGGAACACCGGAACCCCGAGAATCCGGGCGAAACTCAGGCCATTGGGAATCGTCCAGATTCGATCGGACGTCTCAGGCATGGGAACCCGTCTCATGGCCACCTCGACGTCGCATCCGCGAGACCGCAAGCCACAGCAGGATGAGGCCGACGAAGAGCAGCCCGACGCCGAATGCGGCCAGCGTCGTGGCGTACGACCGGGTCTCCGGCAGCCGAAGCTCGAGGCTGAGGAGGACGCTCACCGGAGGGCCGCCCGAGGCATTCATCACCACGACGGTCACCGGAAGCTCCTGCCCGAGGGGGATCCTCGGGGCGAGGCCAACGGCACTGGCCGTCCAGTCAACCGAATTGGGCGCATCCAGATCGCGAACACCAGGCACCTGCCTTGTCGCCCACGCACCGTCCGTGAACTGGCCGACGTCATAGCGCCCGCCAGCGAGGTATTCGTTGGCGATGTCGGCAGGCGCAGTCGCAAGCAGGATTTCGGTGGAGCCTTGGGCAACCCCAGCGCTCGTTGCGACGATGGACGCCGTCCCGTGGATTGGCAGGGTCGGAATCTCGATGCCCACGCTGGCGATGTCGAACAGCACCGCCTGGCTTGACGGGCTTCCACTGAGGCGCCCAAGCGCGCTCGTGATGACCCCCTGCGAACCGAACGTGCTCCACATCCACGCCGCTCCACCGAGAAGCGCGACCGATGCGGCAAGCACGAGCAGCGCCACGAGGGTCGTGAAAGCCCGCTTCATGAAGGTGAGCCTATTGGACGAAGTCCCACTCGACGGGGAGTTGAACCGGCCTAGTAGACGATGAACAGGTAGGCGGCCGCGTACAGGCCGACTCCCACCACGAGGATCCGCAGGATCTGAGGCGGGATCACCCGGGCGAATCGCCCACCGGCATAGCCGCCGATGAGCGAGCCGACGGCGATGGCCGCTGCGAAGGTCCACGACCACGCGCCGGCCGCAATGAACACCACGGCGGAGACCAGATTCCCAGATGCTGCGAGGAGGTTCTTCGCTCCGTTCGCCTGCTGGAGGTCCTCGTCGTAGCGCAGGCCGAGGACGCCCATGTACATGACGCCCTGCCCAGCCCCGAAGTACCCCCCGTAGATGCCAAGGATGCCCGTCCAGACCGGCAGGTCGCGCGCGACCTCGCGCAGGTGGTGCGCTCGCCTGGCCAGTCGCCGGGAGATGACGGGCTGCAGCGCGACCAGGACGACGGCGGCGAGAATGAGCCAGGGAACGACGGTGGTGAAGACGCGCTGGGGCAGGCGCACCACCAGGGATGAGCCGATCACGGCCCCGCAGACCGTCAGGAGCATGGGCAGTGCCAGGACGCGCAGGCGTGGTGCGAGCTCACGCCGATAGGCCCATGCGGAAGCGGACCCTCCGATGGAAAGCCCGACGTTGTTCGTGCCGTTCGCGATGACCGGCGGCAGCCCGATACTCAGGAGCAGCGGGTAGGTGAGCAGGGTGCCGCTGCCGACCACCGCGTTGACGGCGCCCGCAACCATGCCCACGGCACCCACGACCAGGAGGTCGGTCAAGGCCTCACGAGCTTCGCTGCGCGACGAGACGCTCGCCGATGCGGGTCACGTGAATGGGGGTGCCGAATGCTTCGGTGAGTCCGGCGTCGTCGATGACGGACTCGAGTCTGCCCTGGGCGACCACCCGACCTTCGCGCAGGAGCAGCGCGTGAGTGAATCCTGGTGGGATCTCCTCGACGTGGTGGGTCACGAGGACCTGCGCGGGGGCCTGCGTGTCCACGGCCAGCCTGCGAAGCCGCTCCACGAGGTCCTCCCGACCGCCGAGGTCGAGGCCAGCGCCCGGCTCGTCGAGGAGGAGCAGTTCGGGATTGGACATCAGGGCCCGGGCGATGAGGGTCCGCTTGCGCTCCCCCTCCGACAGCGTGCCGAACGTCCGGTGCGCGAGGCCGTCGACACCCCATTCCGCCATGAGTCGGGTGGTTCGCTCCTCGTCGATAGCCTCGTAACGCTCACGCCAGCGGCCCGTCACTGCCCAGGCTCCAGTGAGGACGACGTTTGCGACCGACTCGCCCGCCGGGATGTCAGTGACCAGTGCACTGCTCGACCAGCCGACCAGCGGACGCAGCTCGGCGAGATCGAAGGCGCCGAGTTCCTCGCCGAGGATGCGCACCTCGCCGCCCGTCGGGAACATCCGCGTGGCGGCAATCTGCATGAGCGTGGTCTTCCCCGCACCGTTGGGGCCCATGACGACCCAGCGCTCGGCCGAGTGAACGGTCCAGGTGATCGCGTCGAGGAGCAGGCGCTCGCCACGTCGCACGGTCACGTCAGCGCAGGCGAGGACTTCAGACACGCTCCGGCTCCCCTTCGTCCAGCGTCGCGACACTCCAGGTGACGAACAGCCCCGAGGCTGGGCGTCCTGCTACGCCAGACCATAGCCTCCGCGTCGCGCCCCGTACGCACTACCGTTACCCACGATGAGCCACGAAACCCTGCTGCTTACCCTCTCCGGCCTTGATCGACCGGGCGTGACCCGGCAACTCTTCACCGCCCTCGATGACTTCCCGGTGACGGTCGACGACGTCGAGCAGCTCGTCGTGCGCGGCCGACTCGTCCTATCGGTCCTCATCTCTGTCGATGACCCGCATGAGGGCGCGCCCGACACCATGCTTGCCGCCATCCGACGGGCAATCCGGCTGGTGGCCGCAGATCTCGACATGGAGGTTGCGACCGTCATCGGGGCGCACGAGGACAACGCCCATCGACGCGACCGGATCCACGTGACCGTGCTCGGCTCGCCGCTACGACCGAGGGCGATCGCCGAGGTGGCACAGGAGATCGCCGACCGGGGTGGCAATATCGACCGCATTCGTCGGATCGCGTCCTACCCGGTGACCGCGGTCGTCTTCGAGAGCTCGGGTGCGAATGCCACCGAGCTTCGTCACGCACTCACGGCCGCTGTCAGCCGCATCGGTGCGGACATCGCCGTTCAGGAGGCCGGGCTCGATCGACGCGGGCAGCATCTCGTCGTGATGGACGTCGACTCGACGGTCATCCAGGACGAGGTGATCGACCTCCTCGCGCAGGAGGCCGGCGTCATGGATCAGGTGTCGCTGATCACGGAGCGGGCCATGGCCGGTGAGCTCGACTTCAGCGCCTCCCTGCGCGCACGGGTCGCCCTGCTGGCAGGGCTCCCCGAGACGGCACTCGACACGGTCCGCCAACGCGTGACGCTCACCCCCGGTGCCCGAACCCTGTGCCGCACGCTCAAGCATCTCGGCTATCGCGTGTGCCTGGTCTCGGGTGGATTCATCGAGGTGGTCGGGCCCCTCGCTGCTTCCCTCGGGGTCGACGACGTCCGCGCGAACACCCTCGAGATCACCGACGGAGTCCTCACCGGTCGCGTCCTTGGCGACATCGTCGACCGGGCGGGCAAGAGGCGGGCCCTCGAGCACTTCGCGTCCGAGTACGAGATCCCGATGAGGCGGACGATTGCGATCGGCGACGGCGCCAACGACATCGACATGCTCGAGGCCGCTGGTCTCGGCGTGGCCTTCAACGGCAAGGCAGCGGCGCGCGCGGCAGCCGATGCCTCCGTCTCCGTCCCGTATCTCGATTCAGTCCTCTACCTGCTCGGCATCACGCGCGAGGAGATCGAGGGCGCCGACGCCATGACGGGCTTCGCCACCCCTGCCCCACCGATCTGAGACGACCCGACGAGGATCCAAGGGCACCCCTAGCCGCGCGGGACCTCAAAGGCGGCGAGATCGGCCGAACCGGAAGACCAGCGATCCTCATGCGCGAGATCGAGCACGGCGAGGCCGCAGGTGGGGTACTTGCCGCGAACCCGCTCGGTCAGGCCAAGGCCTCCCGGAGCAGCGAGGAAGAGCGTTGTCTCCTCCAGCGTCGGATTGTGGGCCACGATGATGACCGTGTCGGCGACCGTCGAATCGGCCACCTGCATCAGGGTCGAGCAGGCCGACTCGTAGAGCCGTGACTCGGTGTGGGCCGTGACCCCCGTCAGGTGCGCCGCCACCAGGGCCCAGGTTTCCTGGGCACGAACGGCGGATGACACCAGTGCCACGACCTCGCCGGTGAGCAGTTCTTCCCGGTGGTCCTGCATCCAGGCCCCCGCGGCATTCGCGTCGCGCCTGCCCCGATCATTGAGCGGCCGGTCATGGTCGGCGACCCCCGGCGGGTAGTCGGATTTCGCATGACGAAGGAGAATGAGTCGACTAGGCACCTTGTGAGTGCACCCCTCCGTCAACGTGGATCATTTCGCCTGTCGTTGCCGGGAACCAGTCAGACATCAGGGCAATGCATGCACGGGCCGCAGGCTCCGGGTCGTCAAGATCCCAGGCCAATGGCGCGCGAGTGGACCACACGGCGTCGAACTCGTCGAACCCAGGGATGCTCTTGGCCGCCATCGTTCGGATGGGACCGGCAGCGACGAGGTTCACCCTGATACCGCTCGGGCCGAGATCGCGGGCTAGGTACCGGGAGCAGCTCTCGAGCGCGGCCTTGGCCACGCCCATCCAGTCGTACTTCGGCCACGCGACGGTCGCATCGAAATCGAGCCCGACCACCGAACTGCCCGGACCCATGAGCGGGCGCGCCGCCATGGCGAGGGACTTGAATGAAAACGCCGACACCTGAACCGCCGTGCTCACATCGGCCCAGGCAGTGTTGAGGAAGTTGCCGCCGAGCGCCGCCTCGGGAGCGAACCCGATGCTGTGGAGCACGCCATCGAGGCCATCGACATGCTCACGCACCCGACTCTCGAGGGCGGCAAGATCGTCGTCGCTCGTCACGTCGAGTTCGATGACCGGTGCCGTCGTGGGCAGCCGCCCCGCGGATCTCTTGGTCAGGTTCATGGTGCGCCCGAATGAGGTCAGGACGACCTGGGCTCCCTGCTCCTGAGCGAGCCGGGCCACGGAGAACGCGATTGAGGCGTCGGTGAGCACCCCGGTCACGAGAATGCGCTTGCCGTCCAGTAGTCCCATCGCGGATCTCCTCAAGATAGTCGTTGCAGAGTCAAAGATTCCGTCTCGCCGCGGGTGTGCTGCCGTCGCGATCGGCGGCCGGCCCGCCTCGCGGTGCGCCCCTGCCTGCCTCGCGACGAACTCGGGCCTGAGCGGATTCGGGTCCTGGCGACAGTAGCCGTCAGTGCCCCATGCCGAGCCCGCCATCGACCGGGATGACCGCTCCGGTGATGTAGGCGGCCGCGTCCCCCGCTAGGAACTCGACGACGCCCGCGACTTCGGCGGGCTGAGCATACCGGCCGAGTGGGACTGCCCCGAGGATCTCGGCCTTGCGCTCCTCCCCCAGCGCCGCAGTCATGTCGGTCTCGACGAAGCCCGGAGCGATCACATTGACCGTGATGCCCCGGGATCCGACCTCGCGTGCCAGCGACCTCGCCGCGCCGACGAGGCCCGCCTTCGCTGCCGAGTAGTTCACCTGGCCAGCGGATCCCATAAGTCCGACGACGGACGAGATGAAGATGATGCGGCCGCGCTTGGCCTTGAGCATCGAGCGCAGGGCGCGCCGAGCAAGTCGGATCGACCCGCCGAGGTTGGTGTTGAGGACTGCATCGATGTCGTCGTCCGACATCCGCATCAGGAGCGTGTCGCGGGTGATCCCAGCATTTGCCACGACGACGTCAACCGGCCCGAAGCCTGCCTCGATCAGCTCGAAGGCCCGCTCGATGGACGAGGGATCGCTCACGTCGACCTCGACGGCAGCAAGACCCTCAGGGGCTGTCCCGGAGCGACTGCCGACCACAACGGTGAATCCGGCGTCGCGCAGTCGCAGCGCGATGGCAAGGCCGATGCCGCGGTTTCCGCCGGTGACCAGTGCAATTCCTGCCATGTCGCGTCCTTCATCGTTGATCAGGCGTCCGTCATCGTTGATAACCGTGGTGCAGGCCGAAGGCTACCGGTCCGGGTTGCTGAAGCGACGTCGAACGCTGGCGCGACAGTGGCAGGATCAGCGTCGTGAACTCCCAAGCAGCGGCCAGTAGCGGCGTGCACTTCGAGAACCCGGCCCTGACGCAACGCCTTGACAGCGCGGTCGCCATCGCCCTGTCGCTCGGGGCGCAGCACGCAGAGGCTCGCGTCATGCAGACCCGCACAAGGCATGTCTCCACCGCAGATCGTCACCTCGAGTCTGCCGGGCTTTCGCGCACGAGCGGTGTCGGGATCCGGGTCCTCGTCGACGGATGCTGGGGATTCGCCGGGTCGAGTTCGCTCGCGCCCGATGCCCTCGACGCTGCGGCTCGTGACGCCGTCCTGCTCGCGCGGACGAGCCGGCCCCTGTCCACGCAGCCGGTGCGGCTCGCCGCTGAGCCCGCCCACGTGGGGCACTGGGCATCAGCCTGCGCAATCGACCCCTTCGCCATCGCAGACACCGACATCGTGACCCTCCTGAGCGAACGCGAGGCGGCCGTTTCGGATGCGCCCGGCGTTGACCACACCGATGCCTCGTTCATGGCGGTCGATGAGCAGACCCTCCTCGTCACGTCCGAGGGAACGAGGGTCTCGCAGCACAAGACGCGCGTCCACGCCGACCTCACCGCGCTCGGAAGCAACGACCGCACCGGCGCCATCGACACCATGCGCACGCTGGCCCCGCCCACCGCGCGGGGCTGGGAGTACCTCATCGGCGATGGCTGGGATTGGGATGCAGAACTCGCCGGACTGCCCGATCACCTCGCCGAGAAGTTGGCTGCGCCCAGCGTGACGCCCGGGCCGTCGACCGTCGTCCTGGACCCGTCCAATCTCTGGCTCACCATCCACGAGTCCGTGGGGCACGCGACCGAACTCGATCGCGCCCTTGGCTACGAGGCGAACTACGCCGGTACGTCATTCGCGACCCCCGATCAGCTCGGCACCCTGCGCTACGGCTCGGCACTGATGCACGTCACGGGCGACCGCGTCACCCCGTACGGCCTAGCAACCACCGGCTGGGACGACGAGGGGGTCGCAGCCCAGGAATGGGATCTCGTCCGCGCGGGAGTGCTCGTGGGGTACCAGCTCGACCGAGGCATGGCCGGCGAGTTCGGGCGCCCCCGGAGCAATGGATGCGCATACGCCGATTCACCGCTGCACACGCCGATCCAGCGCATGCCGAATGTGAGCCTGCAGCCAAGTGCCGATGAGATCACGACCGATGACCTCATCAGCCGCGTTGACGACGGGTACTACATCGTCGGCGACAAGTCATGGTCGATCGACATGCAGCGCTTCAACTTCCAGTTCACCGGGCAGCGGTTCTACCGGATCAAGTCGGGGGTCATCGTCGGCCAGGTCCGGGACCTCGCCTACCAGTCGCGAACGCCCGATTTCTGGGGATCGCTTGTCGGCCTCGGGGGTCGATCGACCTACGTCCTCGGTGGTGCCCTCAACTGCGGCAAGGCACAGCCCGGCCAGGTTGCAGCCGTCTCGCACGGGTGCCCGTCCGCCGTGTTCGAGAACGTCAACGTGCTCAATGCGACGGAGGCCTCATGACCGTTCGGTTCGACCCGTGGGCCGGTGGCGCGCTCGCCGAGTTCGCCGTCGCCCACTCGACGTCATCGCGATGCCACGTGCTCGTGGAGTGCACGAGCCACCTCAACCAACGGTGGGCACGCAGCTCGCTCACCACGAACGGCATCGCCGTCGACCTCACCGTCACGGCCATTGCCTTCGATGAGCGGCCCGACGGCATCGCGACCGCGTCGGTCACCGAGAGCGTTCAGGACCTCGACGGGATTCGCTCGGTCGTTGATGCGGCCGATGCAGCCGCGCTTGCGGCTGCCCCCGCCGAGGATGCCTCCGCCTACGCAGACCCGGCGGTGAGCGACGACTTCGACGCCCCAGCCCAGATCCTCCCCCCGACCCATCTCGCCGGCGCGACGGGCAACCTCGGCGAACTCATCGGGTGGGCCGCCGCCGCCGGCGTCGAGCTCTTCGGCTACCTCGAGCGCGAGTCGACCACTCTGTGGCTGGCCACCTCGGACGGCACGCGGCTTCGACACTGCGCACCGAGCGACCGCCTTGAGATCACCGCGAAGAGCCACCAGCGCACGCGGAGCACGTGGCATGGATTCGCCTCAGCGGAACTGCCCGAGCACCAGTGGCATGGCCTTCGGACGGCGATCACCGCTGAGCTCGCCTGGCAGGGAAATACCATCGTCATGCCTCCTGCTCGCCGAACAACCGTCCTGCCCGCGTCAGCCGTCGGAGACTTCGCCATCGACCTGTACTGGTCCTCGGGTGCACGTGAGGCGGTCGAGGGCCGTTCGGCCTTCCATGATGACGCTTCGCCAACGCTCACGAAGCTGGGCCGGCAGGTCGCAGATCGCCGGATTCACCTGAGCAGTGATCCCGGCGATGCCATCGCCCCCGGCATGCCGTTCGCCGAAGCAGGGGCGTCCGGACGAATGTCGAGCGTGTTCGATAACGGACGCCGGCTGGCAACCACCGACTGGATCCGGGCCGGGAACCTCCACCGCCTCATCGCCACGACCGCCGATGCCGGTCGCCTGGGCGTGCCCTCCGCGCCAGTTATTGACACGATCCGACTCGAGATCGAGGACGATGGCTCGAACGCCTCATCGCCCCTCGACCTCGTCTCGGGCGTCGACGATGGGCTCCTGCTCACCTGTGTCTGGTACAACCGCACCGTTGATCCTCAGACCATGCTGCTCACCGGCTTGACCCGCGACGGGGTCTACGTCATACGCGGAGGCGAGATCATCGGAGCGACATCCAACTTTCGTTTCAACGACTCCCCGCTCTCAATGCTCAATCGCATCACTGCCGCGACCCCGAGCACGCGCACCCTTCCGCGCGAGATGGCCGACTACGCGAGCAACGTGGTCATGCCATCCGCGGTCGTGTCGGACATGAACTTCACGTCGACGAGCGACGCCAGATAGCGGTCGGGCCGCTGACGACCCGTCGGTCGCTCAGACGTCGCCGAGCCGGTATCCGACCTTCATCGACACCTGGAAGTGGTCGACGGCGCCGTCGCGGACGTAGCCCCGAACCTGGGTCACCTCGAACCAGTCAACATGCTGGGTGGTCTTCGACGTGCGCTCGATCGCGGTGCTCACCGCATCCTCGATGCTCGTCGCTGACGTTCCGACAACTTCAATCAAGCCATATGTGCGTTCCATGATGCGCAACCTAACGCGCGGGCCCGCGCGCTCGGTCAGGCGGTCAGCCCTGCGCGGAGGCGGGATGGCCGATCGGGGCGTAGCGTACGGTTGTGGCCAGGTTGAGATCCCCCAGCGAAGTCCCCGACGATGTCTTCACGATCACCGGCGCGCAGCGGGGCCTGAGCCAGGAGCAGACCGGACGCACCCGCCGGTACTTGATCTCGATGGGCATCCGCACCGCGTGCGTCCTCGCTGCGATCATCGTCCCTGGTTGGCCACGCTGGGTCTTCATCAGCGGTGCAGTCGTCTTGCCCTACCTTGCTGTCGTCATCGCCAACGCAGGCCGGGAGAATGACGAACCAGGCGAAATGGGCGTGGCCCTCCCCCTGCAGCGGGCCCTGCCC
>WLND01000002.1 GCA_009726075.1 Actinomycetota bacterium | reverse complement strand
CGGCAATGAATTGAACCCCGGCGTCCACTATGTCGTGGGCGGCAACACCAAGGTCTACGGGGCGAGCCTGCCGAGGCTCCGGGAGCGCGATTTCGAGCGCACCGAATACCCAAGTGGAGTGTCTCCGGCCTGGCCCTTTCGGTACGCGGATATCGAGCCGTACTACTCGCAGATCGAGGCCCTGTTCCGGGTGCACGGCACCACGGGCGAGGATCCGAGCGAGCCCTGGCGCAGCCAGCCCTACCCGTACCCGGCCCTGCAGCACGACCCCTACGTGGCCGAGACCGTTACTCGCCTCGAGCGCCAGGGCCTGCACCCGTCGCGCACGTCGATGGGCATCGACCTTCAGCCGGGGGGTTCGTGCATCAGGTGCAGCACGTGCGACGGTTTCCCGTGCCGCCTGGGCGCCAAGTCCGATGCAGAGACCTGCGCCCTCGGGCCAGCGCTCATGGGAGGCAGCGTGCGGCTGCTCACGGGCGTCCGCATCGATCGGATCGAGACCGACGCCACCGACCGCGTCACCAGCCTCGTCGGCGAGAGCGATGGCGAGCCGGTCGAGATCACCGGTGCCTCGTTCGTGCTCTCGGGGGGCGCCGTGAACTCGGCGGTCATGATGCTGCGCAGCGTGAGCGACCGCTGGCCCAATGGAGTGGCGAACACGACAGGCCTGGTCGGACGCAATTACATGGTGCACAACAACACGCATATTGCCGCCGTCGACGCGCGTCGCCGCAATGATGTGGTGTTCCAGAAAACGGTTGCGGTGAATGACTTCTACGAGGATTTCGGTGACGGGTTTCCCGGCGGGACGATCCAGCTCATCGGCAAGGTGCAGGGCAGCATGATGAAGACCCATGCGACGCGAGCGCCACTGGCCCTGCTCAATGGCATGGCCGGCCGCAGCATCGAATGGCTCGTCATGACCGAGGACACTCCGTCCCGTGCGAATCGAGTGCAGGTCAACGCGCAGCACCGCATTCAGGTGTCGTGGCAGCGCACGAACTACGACCGGCATGAACTGCTGCTGGCCCAGGCGAAGAAGGTCCTGCGCAAGGCCGGCTACACCGGTATTTTCGAGCAGCGGTTCGGCATCGACATGAACAGCCACATGTGCGGCACGGTCGTGGCTGGCACCGACCCTGACGAGAGCGTGCTCGATGCGCACTGCAGGTCGCACGAGGTCCGCAACCTCTTCGTCGTCGACTCTGCATTCTTCCCGTCATCGGGCGCCCAGAATCCGGCGCTGACGATCGGCGCCCAGGCGCTGCGCGTCGCGGCGGAGGCGGAGTGGTCCTGAGACCACGTGCCCTGGCAATGTGGGCGGGAGCGCTCGTGACCACGGTGGCCGTCGCGCCGGTCCTGAGTGCTGCACCAGGGGAGCCTGCCGTGCCGCTCACCTCCCAGCAGCTCTCGGCGGCCGGTTTCACCGTCGCCCCGAACACGAAGGCCTGGGGAGCGCCCGTCACGATGAGTGCCGTGACCGGCCCGGTGTGGCAGGACCTCACGATCACCGGGCAGGCACCCGACTCCGTGCCGATCGGCCAGATCCTGACGATGGAGCGTTTCTACGCCACCGGGGGTCCGGGCGCCTTCAAGCCCTTGAACATCACAGCGGTTGTGGGTGCCAACCGTCGCTTCGTCCTGCACTTCCAGTTCGGCTACCCGGGTCTTTGGGGCTACCGGGTCGGCTACCAGGGCCCCGGCGCGCGCCCTGAGTTCATCGGTTTCGAATTCCAGTTCACGACGACGGGCAAGGGCAAGCCGGCGCCGCCTGCTGATGCGTTGGCGGTGTCGCTGAGTCCCAAGCGGCTGGCACGGGCCGGGTTTACCGCCGTGCCGAATGTGTCCGGTTGGGGCGGAACCGCGAAGATATCGGCGACGAGTGCCCCCGCCGGGACGCCAGTACTCATCTCCGGACGGGCCCCGGGCACGGTCAAGCCGGGGCAGCTGCTCACGCTGAACCGATTCATCGCGACTGACACGCGCGGTTCGGGCCACTTCGAAGTCGTCCCCGGAGTGCTCACGACCGTTCGCGACGACGGCACCTATGCCGTGCAGATGGAACTCAACGAACCTGGGCTCTCTGGATATTCGCTGGGCATCGGTGTCGGCCAGCAGTGGGTGGGCATCGAGTTTCAGCTGGAGACCACGGAGCGCACGAACCCCAAGCAAGGGTGAAGCCCCCTCCTGGCGGAGGGGGCTTCACTCTGTTCATTTGGGTTTTGCCCAGCAGTATGGCTGGGTCGAACCGGGCCTTAGAGGCTTCGAGAGAAGATCGCGTCGATCTCTGCCCGATCCGCGGGGGTCAATGCATTGGCGCGCTGACGGTCCCATTCCCGGTGGATTGCCCGACGGGCAGCCACGCTGTTGTCGAGCGGCTGGCGATCGAACATTGATGCGAATACCTTCGCAAACGGCTTCATGGAGGATCGCTCCTGTCATCGTTTCTTGTGGTCTCAGTCGTCCCGGGGTTACCAGGTTGACCGATGCCCGCCCGGCGGTTGCCGGTTGGACAGTTCAAGTATCCCCCAGATTTGTTGTAGTGCCCAACAAAACATGCGCGAATGTGCGGTCTTTCACAAAGGTTTACCCATCGTTCACGCAGCGATGTGACCCGGGTCACGGCGCGATGGGTCGACCTGCGGCACGACGCTGGGGCCCCGACGAAGGGCTGGACTCAGCGGCGCGGGTCAGCGCCGGTACCGCAGACCTGCCGGAGAGCGGCCTGGATCAGGGCGGGCTCGTAGCCGGGGTCCATGATCGCCACGAGGGTGAGGCCGGCGCGAGCGAGGTGGTGGGCGAGGAGGCTTGAGGCGCCCGCGATGTCGGCCCGGCGAGCGGCGCCCGCAATCTGCGCATGCTCTGAAGCACCGAGTGTCCATCCCGAGGCACCCTCAATGACGTACACCCGGCGATAGCGCTCGGTGTGGTCGGCCCAGTGGCCGAGCATGGCCTGCGTGCGCGGCCCGGCATGGGCGAAGAGCAGGGCATGGAAGCGCTCGTGGCAACGTTCCCACTCGAAGAATTCGAGCCCCTGGTCGGCGCTGAGCCGAGTGACGAGTTCGTCGAGTTCGTCGAGTTCGTCGGTGGTCAGTCGAGGAAGGCTCACCGCCAGGGCCATGCACTCGTTGACGATCCGCATGGCGTAGAGGTGCTCGACCTCGTCCGGCGACAGGGTTGTCACCCTCGCGCGGAGGTTGATGTGCGTTTCGATGAGCCCTTCGCGCTGCAGGAGCCGAAATGCCTCGCGGACGGGGCCCCGGCTCACGCCGTACGCGCGCGCGATCTGAAGCTGGGCGAGCTCGCTCCCGGCCGCGAGCTCACCGCTGAGAATCCGGGAGCGGAGGTGCTCGTAGATGGCGTCGGGGGAGTCGCGTCGGGCCGTCTCGATCTCGATGACGTTGGAGGATTCAGCCGCGTCGGGTGAGACGGATGAGGTATTCATCGGCGCACTCGACACTGCCGTCACGACCTTCAGTGACCCGGTCGGTACAGGCCGAAGACGAGTCGTGGGTCGCCGGCGATGAAGTCGCCGTCAATCTGCGACCGCCGTCCGATATCGCGGGTGCGGGCCAGGAGATCGTGGCCGAGTGCGAGCTGCCGCGTCTCCCACTTCGCCAGGGCCGTCGGGACGTCGCCGTCGGCGGCCGCAAGCTCCTCGGCCAGGACCCATCCGTCCTCGGCGGCCTTCGCCGTGCCGGCGGCGGCATGCGGGCGTACGCCGAATGCGGCATCGCCGATCAGGCAGACGCGTCCGAAGGCCATGCGCGGCACCTCGATGTCGTAGACGACCTGAACGAACGGCTCCTCGATCCGGGTGACGACCTCGGCGAGCTGCGGGGCGAGCAGCGCGTGGGCATCGGCCCGCATCGCTGCAATGGCCTGCTCGTTCATGAGGCCGGGCGGGACCGACAGGACCCTGATCTCGCCATTGGTGTCGGTCAGGAACTCGTCGAGGACATCGGCTGCCACGTTTCGATACCAGACGATGTTCATGAGCCGCTTGCCCTGCTCGACTTCGCCGCCGGGACCCGGAATCGGGTAGACGAGGATGTGGCTGTTCGGCATGACCTGATAGGTCAGGGTGTCGAAGAGGGCGTCGTAGGTGCCCTGGCTCAGCTCTGCCTCGGGGATGACGCCTCGCCAGGCCACGTAGCCGGCGTATCCGCCGGTGACCTCGGGCAGCAGGGTCTTGCGTGCTGCCGACGTGATGCCGTCGGCGCAGACGAGGAGGTCGACGACCTCGATGCGTCCATCAGCGAAGGTGAGGGTGACGTGCTCTCCGTCATCCTCGAACGACGTCATCTCCGAGGAGAGGTGGTAGTGATCGCGTCCGAATCCGTGGAGCAGGACGCGATAGACGGCGTTCCACGAGGAGAGCAGGTACGGGTGCCGCTGCTCATGCACCATGGAACCGTCCTCGGAGACGAAGCGAACCCACGTCGTCTCCGAGGAGAAGTCCTCTGCTGGTACCCCGAGCCGCTCGACGGGGTAGCGCCACGTTGCCTCGAGGACGGCGATGCCGGCCCCTCGTGCTTCGAGGTCGGCGTGCGAGCGCTCGTACACCGAGACCTCGCAGCCCAGGTCTCGAAGCAGGAGGGCCGCAGTGAGGCCTCCGAGCGAACCGCCGACGACCGCAACGCGAGGCATAGTGCCCACGAACATACCCTCCAGAGTGACGCCAATGATGCAAGTGGCCCGAGGGCCGATGGTCTGCCTACGGCTTGCCGAAGGTTGCGATCGAGTCGACCTTGAGCTCGAACAGGACCCGGCGCTCGTCGAAGCCAGGATCGCGCAGGCCGTAGGGCGTGTCCTGCCCGGTGTACTTGGTCCAGATGCGATCGAGCTGTGCGGTGACGCTCGGGCCCTCGACCGGATCGTCCTCGGAGATCTCGCGCACGGCCGTGGCCTTGATGCTCACCCAGTGGTAGGCGTTGACCGGATTGATGAGCAGGAAGCTCACCTGCGGGTTCGCCCGCAGCCAGCCGACCTTCTTGCGCTCGGTCGACAGGTTGAGGAAGACGGTGTCGCCGGAGTAGTCGAACCAGACCGGCGTGAGGTTCGGGCGGCCGGTTGAACCCATGACGGCGACGACAGCGGTCACCGGCTCGTCGAGCAAGCGCTTGTAGATCGGATCGAGATCGTCGAGGCTATTCACAGCGTCGCGGTCACCCACCGTGAACTGGCCATTCTGGGTCCCAGACGCCACGTCCTTGAACTTTGCCACCTTGATAGCCATGCAAGACTCCCATCTGCCTGAAAATGCCGAGAGGTGCCAGCGAGTGCAGACACTTTGTGGAAGGTAGTGCCTTGCGGGGGAGTGGTCAAGGGTTTTGCCAAACAATCTAGCGCTTGATCTCGGTGGTTAAGGCAGGGTATCGTCCGCCATCACTGCCGAAGTGTCGAAACTTTATCGAGGTGCCTGAGTGACCGGACCCCTACACGGGCTGCGCGTGCTGGACCTGACCCAGGTCCTCTCCGGTCCGTTCTGCACGATGCTCCTCGCCGACATGGGAGCCGACGTGCTCAAGGTCGAGCCGGTATCGGGCGACGTGGCCCGGGCCTGGGGTCCGCATCCGCAACCGGCCGATGGCAGCGAGCCGAATGAAGCCGGTTCATACGGCGGCTATTTCGCGAGCGTCAACCGGAACAAGCGCGGCACCTGCCTTGACCTGACGACCGTTGGCGATGTCGCGACCTTCCTCGCGCTCGTCGATGAGGCCGACATCCTCGTCGAGAACTTCAGGGTCGGCGTCATGGACAGGTTCGGCCTCTCCTACGAAACGCTGCACGCGCGTAATCCCCGGCTCGTCTACGCGAGCATCCGCGGTTTCGGCGACCCCCGCACCGGCCTGAGCCCCTACGCCGAGTGGCCGGCCTTCGACATCATTGCGCAGGCCATGGCGGGGCTCATGAGCGTCACCGGCCAGGACGCGGCTCATCCGATGAAGGTCGGCCCCGGCATTGGCGACATCTTCCCGGCGGTGCTCGCCGCATGCGGCATCCTCGCTGCGGTGCGGCATGTCGACATGACCGGCGAGGGCCAGCTCGTCGACGTCGCGATGTACGACGCAGTGCTCGCGCTTACCGAGCGGATCGTGTACCAGCGGTCGATTACCGGCGAGGCCCCGGAACCTCAGGGCAATACCCACCCGCTCCTGTGCCCCTACGGCCTCGTGCGCACCTCGGACGGGTTCGTCGCGATCGGATCACCGACCGACAAGCACTGGCGCGCGCTGACCGGCGTCATGAATCGGCCCGAGCTCGGGGTCGACCCGCGATTTGGCACCAATGAGAACCGGGTCGCCAACGCCGTGCAGGTCTATGCCGAGATCGAAGCCTGGTCCACGGGGTTTGCCACCGCTGACGTCGTGCTGATGCTCACCGGGCACGTGCCATGCG
Organism: Actinomycetota bacterium; assembly: GCA_009726075.1. Classification (GTDB taxonomy): domain Bacteria; phylum Actinomycetota; class Actinomycetes; order S36-B12; family S36-B12; genus WLND01. Next base: position 10,196 of record WLND01000002.1, on the reverse strand, counting down.
GGCCGGTGCAGAGCGCCGCTGAGATCGCGGCCGACCCGCACAACGCCGCTCGCCACATGATCGTGCAGGTGCCACACCCCTCGGGTCGCGTCATCGACATCGTCGGCGCCCCGATCAAGTTCAGTGCCACGCCGACGACCGAATTCATCCGGGCGCCGCTCCTGGGCGAGCACGCGGCCCGGTTCGCAGGACCCGGCGAGGACCCCGATGACCCCGCTGAGCCAGCGGTCCACGACCAAGACCCTCGCTAGTAACGACCGACACCCAACGCACACCTGCCGGACAAGGAGACAACATGGCTGCTCGCATTGTCGCAACGGAGACCTTCGATCGTGAGGATTACGCGGAGGAGCTGAAGGCGGCACCGGAGAACCTCGCCGTCGGCACCCGCATGTGGTTCGAGAACCACGCCATCAGGGTGTGGGAGGTCAGGCTCGCCCCCGGCGAGCGCGGGCCCTTCCACGCCCACACGCAGCGCTACTTCTGGACCGTCGTCCAGGGTGGCCTCGGCCGTCAGCGCAGTCAGGACGGCTCGATGATCACGCGCGAGTACAGCGCGGGCGACACCAACTACTCGGAGCACTCGCCCGAGGATCCCTGGTTCCACGACTTCGAGAACGTCGGCGACGGCGACATGCTGTTCATGACGGTTGAGTTGCTCGAGTGAGCGCGACCACGGACCTCTCGAAGTCCCTTGCGGAGGGCCTTCGTGCCGCAGGTGTCACCGCGATCTTCGGCATGCCGGGCGGAGGGCCGAACCTCGACATGATCGGGGCTGCGGCTGAGTGCGGTATCGATTTCATCCTCGCCCACAGCGAGACCGCGGCGTGCATGATGGCCTCCTCGCACGGGCGCCTCACCGGCACCGTCGGCGTGGCCATCGTCACCAGGGGTCCCGGGCTCACGAGCGCGATCAATGGACTAGCGCAGGCGACCCTCGATCGATTCCCGCTGGTGCTCATCTCCGATACGGTCTCGTCAGCCCAGTCGCTCCGAATCGCACACCAGCGGCTCGACCAGGTGGCCACCGCGGCCCCGGTCACGAAGTGGAGCGGGATCCTTGGCGCCGGTGACCCGGCCGGGGTAGTGGCAGGGGCGGTTGCACTGGCCTGCGCCGCACCCCAGGGAGCGGTGCACCTCGCTTTCGACCCGACCCAGGCCGGCGACGCAGCACCAACCCTGCCGCCTCGGGCTCACTCAGCGGAGGCGGAGCTGACGGCGGCCCGGACGCTCGTCGCCGCAGCGCGCAGGCCAGTCGTGATCGTGGGCCTCGACGCCGTGGCCGATACCGGGGTGGTTCGCGCAGCGCTCCTCGCGACTGACGCTCCCCTCCTCGTCACCTACGAGGCCAAGGGCGTGATCCCGGAGACCTGGCCGTCGTTCGCGGGCTCCTTCACCGGGGTTGCCGCTGACCGCCGCCTCCTCGAGCAGGCAGACCTCATCATCGGCATCGGCCTGGATTCAGTCGAGCCGATGCCCGGCGAGTGGCCCTACGCGGCCGAGGTGCTGCTCCTGCATAGTTACCCGGTGGAGACCGCCTACTTCGGCGACCCGACCCTTGTCGTGGGTGACTACTCGGCCCTGCTTGCTGATGTGCTGCCGGGGCTGCAGGGCCAGTGGCCAGCCGAAGCCCGGGCCTTCTCGCTGGCCGAGGGTCTCATTGCACTGGAGTCCGAATCGCCGCTGCGGCCGCAGGATGTCGTAAGCCTTGCCAATGAGGCCTACCCGGGAGCCGTCGCAACCGTCGATGCGGGGGCCCACATGCTCGTAGCAATGGCCCTGTGGCCGAGCGACGAGCCAAGGACCGTCCTGATCTCCAATGGCCTCGCCACGATGGGATTCGCCCTTCCGGCTGCGATCGCTGCGGCCATTGCCTGCCCCGACCGCAAGGTCATCTGCTTCGTGGGCGATGGCGGGCTGGGCATGGTGCTGGCTGAGCTGGAACTCGTGGCACGGCGAAACCTCGACCTGACCGTCATCGTCTTCAATGACGCAACGCTGACACTGATCCAACTGAAGCAGGGCAATACGATGCAGGGGGATGCCACGACGGTCGGCTACTCGAGCACTGACTTTGCCGCAATCGCGGCCGGGATGGGGCTGGGGTCGCAGGTTGCCCGGAGCACCGCGGAATTTCGCGGGGCGCTCGCGGCGTCCGAGTCAAGGCCCTTCCTTATCGACGCGCGAGTCGATGCGAAGGACTATCAAGGCATCATGAGGCTGGCTCGCGGATGACCGCCGGCGAATTCGGCGATTCGGCACGTCAATGCACGCGATGATCTTCGAAAGGTAGACGGACGCACATGGGCACCGGCGCAACAGTCACGTACTCACCGAAGGTCTTCATTCCGCTCACGATGCTGTGTCGCGACCGGTGCGGCTACTGCACCTTCGCGCAGTCGCCTGCGCGGGTGACGGCGCCGTATCTGACCCCTGACGAGGTTGTCGCGATCGCGGCCGCCGGTTCACGGGCCGGCTGCCACGAGGCGCTGTTCACCCTCGGCGAGTATCCCGAGGAGCGCTATCCGGTCGCCAAGGAGTGGCTGCGCGAGCACGGCTACGAGACCACGGTCGACTACCTCGCGGCAATGTGCCAGCTGGTGCTCGACGAGACGGGCCTGCTTCCGCACGCGAACGCCGGCGCCCTCGGCCCCGAAGACCTGGCGAAGCTGCGCAGGGTCGCGCCGAGCCAGGGGATGATGATCGAGTCGCTGCGGGCCGACCTCGTGGCACACCGGGGAGCCCCGGACAAGGAGCCTGCTCGACGGCTGGCAACGCTGAACGCTGCCGGTGAGCTCTCGATCCCGTTCACGACCGGCATCCTCGTGGGCATCGGGGAGACTCGCGAGGACCGCATCGAAGCCCTTGAGGCTATTGCCGCTGCGCACGCCCGATACGGGCATGTGCAGGAGGTCATCGTCCAGAACTTCGTGCCGAAGACCGACACCCTCATGCGCAACCACCCCGCCTGCTCGATGGACGAGCTCGTGGACGCCATCCGGCTGGCTCGCGAGATCCTCCCGGCCGACGTGCACCTCCAGGCGCCGCCGAACCTCGTCGACGATCCGGGCCTGCTGCTCGATGCCGGCATCGATGACTTCGGCGGCATCTCGCCGGTGACCGCCGACCATGTGAACCCTGAGCGGCCCTGGCCGCACATCGATGCGCTTCGGGCCGTCGCCGAGTCGCGGGGCCTCTCGCTCGCCCCGAGGCTGACCATCTACCCGGAGTTCGCGATTCAAGCGAAGACCTGGCTGGACGATAACGTCCGATTTGCGGTCCTGGATCGAAGCGATGCCGAGAGCATGGGACGCGACGACCCGGGCGCCACCTTCCCCGAGCGCTACGAGGCGGCGGCCAACGTCGGCACGGGCGCCGAGGTGGTTCAGATCGGACGTCGGTCGACCGCCTGGTACTCAGGGGCCGATCGCATGCCGCCGATCCTGGTGCCGGCTGCAGCGTTCGCCCAGGGAGCCGTGGGCGAGGTCCTTGAGGGGGTCCGCCTCGGCCAGGAACCCGACGTCGCCCAGATCGCCACGCTCTTCACGGCGCGCGGACGAGAGGTGGCGGCAGTGGCCGCACTCGCGGACGAGCTGCGGTCGGCGGCGAACGGCGACATCGTCACCTTCGTCCGAAATCGAAATATCAACTACACGAACGTCTGCACGTTCAAGTGCACGTTCTGCGGCTTCTCCAAGGGCCCGATGTCGCTCAACCTGCGGGGCAAGCCGTACCTGCTCACCAACGAGCAGATTGCCGACCGCGTTCGGGAGGCCGACTCGCTCGGAGCCACCGAAGTCTGCCTGCAGGGCGGGATCCACCCCGATTTCGACGGTGACTACTACCTCGAGGTCTGCCGCACGGTCAAGGAGGCCGTGCCGAGCATGCACGTCCACGGATTCACGGCCCTCGAGGTCACCGAGGGTGCCCGCAGGCTTCGCGAGCCCCTGCCCTCGTACCTCGCACGCATGCGTGATGCCGGGCTCAAGTCGCTCCCGGGCACTGCGGCCGAGATCCTCGATGACTCGATCCGCGAGGTGCTGTGCCCGGACAAGATCACGACGAACGAGTGGCTCGACTGCCACGAGATGGCCCACGAGGCAGGGCTGCGTTCGAACGTCACGATCATGTTCGGCAGCATCGAGCAGCCGGTGCACTGGGCCCGTCACATGGTCCGCACCCGCGACCTCCAGAAGCGCACCGGTGGGTTCACCGAGTTCATTCCGTTGCCGTTCGTCCACATGGCTTCGCCGATCTACCTCAAGCGGCGAGCCCGACGCGGCCCCACCTGGCGCGAGACCGTCCTCATGCATGCGGTGGGCCGAATCGCCTACCGCGGCTGGATCGACAACGTGCAGGCGTCGTGGGTCAAGCTCGGCGTTGCCGGTGCCCAGCAACTCCTGCAGGCCGGGGTCAACGACCTCGGCGGCACGCTGATGGACGAGAACATCTCCCGAGCGGCGGGGGCAGCCCATGGCCAGGGCATCTCCGCGGCGGAGTTCGAGCACGTGGTCGGCCCGATAGGCCGTACGCTGAGGGAGCGCACCACCCTGTACGGACCGATCGAGCGAGTAGCAGAGGGAGAGCTGGCCAGATGAGGATTCGCAGTGCCGTCACGACGACCCAGGAGACGTTCATCGAGGCGGGAGCCCAGGTCGAGGGCGCAGCGGTGATCGTGATCGCCGCAGCCGTCGTCGACAACCCGCTCGCCGGACAGGGTCAGGTTGCGGACCTCACCGAGCTCGAAGTCCTCGGCAACGAGGCGGCCGGATTCCTGGTACGCCAAGCACTTCGGGCACTGGCTGCCGTGGGAGTCGAGCCCGGTGACGTCCGTGGGTACGGCAAGGGCGCCATCGTGGGCGTCAACGGCGATCGCGAGCACACGGCCGCGGTGCTGCACCCCCGTTTCGGCGCACCGGTGCGGGCGGCCATCGGCGGCGGCGCCGACATCATCCCGGGAACCAAGAAGGTCGGCGGCCCCGGCTCGTCCATCACGATGCCGATCGGTAACAAGGACGACCGCTGGGTCTTCGACGACATGGACGCTATCGACCTGTCGATCGTCGATGCCCCCAGGCCGGACGAGATGGTCATCGCCCTCGTGCTCAGTGCCGGTGGTCGTCCGAACGCCCGAGTCCAGAAGCCGGTGTAGTCGATGGCCATGTTCAAGGCGGTGATCCTCCTGACCCGCAGGGCCGACCTCACCCACGAGCAGTTCGCCACCTGGTGGCTCGATGAGCACGCACCGAAGGCGGCCGAGCTGCCGGGGGTCAGGCGCATCTGCTTCAACCTCGTCGACCCGGTCGAGGATGGCGCCCCGGATGGCATCTCCGAGCTGTGGTTCGACACGCAGGCCGACTTTGAGGCGGCGTATGCCACCGAGATCGGCAAGGCCGTGGCGGCTGACTCGATGGCGCACCTGGCAAGTCGGGTGCGGATGTTCGTCACCGAGCACGAGGTGGCTGACAGTCGATGACGCTGGCCGAGGTAGCCCTCACCGTGCGGCAGCGATTGCTCCCGCGGCGCAGTGACTACACCGGTCTGACGAAGTCCTACCGCAGCGATATCGTCGCTGGCATCACGGTCGGGGTGGTGGCGCTGCCACTAGCCCTGGCCTTCGGGGTGTCCTCCGGCGTAGGCGCTGGAGCCGGCCTCATCACCGCGATTGTGGCGGGTATCGTCGCGGCAGTGTTCGGCGGCTCCAACTTCCAGGTGTCCGGACCCACCGGCGCCATGACCGTGGTGCTCCTGCCCATCGTCGCCAGATTCGGGGCGGCCGCGGTGGTGCCGGTAGCGATCATGGCCGGAGTCATGGTGCTGGCCCTCGGGCTTTTCGGCCTCGGTCGAGCGGTGGCCTACATTCCCTGGCCCGTCGTCGAGGGCTTCACCATCGGCATAGCGGTCATCATCTTCCTTCAGCAGGTGCCGCTCGCCCTCGACGTGCCGAGGCCGGAGGGCGAGAACACCGCGCTGGTCGCCTGGCGGGCCCTGATGGCCGCCGACTGGTCAGCCGCGCTGTGGCCGCTGCTCGTCGTGGCGATCGTGGTCGTCATTCTCGTGGTCATGCCGCGGCTCAACCGGACGATTCCCGCGTCGATCGTGGCCATCGTGGTCGGCACCCTGGTGGTCGTGCGGGCCGGGTGGACGATGAGCACGATCGGCCCGCTCCCGACCGGCCTGCCGACTCCGAGCCTGCCGGTGCTCGACACAGGTTCGACAAGCGCCCTGTTCTCCGCCGCGCTCGCCGTTGCAGCGCTCGCGGCGATCGAGAGCCTGCTCTCGGCCCGCGTCGCTGACGGCATGACCTCCTCGTCTCGATATGACCCCGATCGTGAGCTCGTCGGGCAGGGACTTGCGAACGTGGCGTCCGGACTATTCGGGGGCATGCCGGCCACGGGAGCCATTGCGCGCACGGCGGTGAACGTGCGGGCCGGGGCCAGGACAAGGGTCTCGGCGATCGTCCACTCGGTGCTGCTCATCGTGGTCGTGCTGTTCGGCGGAGCCCTTGTCGCCGCCATCCCGCTGGCCGCGCTCGCCGGCGTGCTCATGGTCACTGCCGTTCGGATGATCGATCGGAGGGCTGCTCTGTCGGTCCTGCGATCGACGCGCTCGGATGCGCTCGTCCTCATCGCGACGGCAACCGCAACCGTGCTGCTCGACCTGATCGTGGCCGTCGAGATCGGCATCGCCATCGCGGCGGTCCTGGCGCTGCGGGCGATGGCGCGCAGCAGCACGCTGGATCGTGAGGCGATCACCCCGGATGAGGGCGCGGACGGTGCTGGCTCAGCGGGCAGCGAGCAGTCCCTGCTGCACGAGCACATCGCGGTTTACCGGATCGACGGTGCCCTCTTCTTCGGGGCGACCCAGCGGTTCCTCGACACCCTCGTCGAGGTGACGGATGTCCGCGTGGTCGTGCTGCGGCTTGCAGGCGTACGGGTGCTCGATGCGAGCGGAGCGCACGCCCTCGAGGAGATCATCGATGACCTCCAGTCCCGCGGCATCGCCGTCATCCTCCAAGGGGTTCGCCCCGAGCAAGTGCCGACCCTGACGGCGGTCGGCGCGCTGGCAAAGCTCGCGAGCCGGCATCACGTCGTCGATGGCCTCGGGGACGCCGTCCAGCACGCCCGTACCCATGTCCGCCGCCAGCTTTCGGCCTTCGAGTGAGCTCCAGACCCGTCCCGAAGCGTTCGTATCTCGGAACCCCGGCGACGGCAGCAGGCCCGACCGGGCCGGAGATGCTCGGAGGTTTCCGGGACATCCGGAGCAACCCGCTGGGGTACCTCGAGCGGGCCTGGCGCGAGCACGGCGATGTGGTCCAGTTCCCGATCCCGCGTCCGCCGAGCTACCTGGTCAATGACCCTGGCGGCGTCAGGCGGGTGCTCGTGGATCACGCGCGGCAGTACGGCAAGTCGACGATCCAGTATCGGGCGCTTTCGCTGGTCACGGGCGAGGGCCTGCTGACCAGCGACGGCGATATTTGGCGGCGTCAGCGCAGGCTCGTTCAGCCGGCCTTCCACCATGAGACCCTCGGACAGCTGACCGGCCATGTCGAGCATGCCACCACTGCCGTCGTCGACGACTGGAGTCGTCAGCCCGACGGCTGCCTCGTCGACATCGATGCCGCGATGATGCACGCCACGCTGGAGGTCGTCGGCCATGCACTGTTCGGCAGTGACCTGTCGGACGATGCAGAAGCTCTCGCCGGGGCCACGCTCGATGCCCTCGACGTCGTCATTGCCAGGGCCCGGGTGCCGATCACTCCGCCTTCGTGGATCCCGACGCCGGCAAACAGGCGACTGGCGGCCGCCAATCGGGTGCTGGACGATTCGGTCGGCCGCATGCTCGAGGAGCGAGCCACCGGGCGATCGATGAGCCACGACATGCTCGACATGCTCATGGCTGTTCGAGACGAGGACGGTGCTGGCCTGACCTCCGCCGATATCCGCAACCAGATGGTCACCTTCATGGTGGCGGGCCATGAGACCGTGGCCAGCGCCCTCACCTGGGCATGGGCGCTGCTCGCAGCCCACCCCGACGAGCAGGCCGCCCTCCACGCAGAAGTCGATGCTGTCGTCGGGGACGCGCCGATGACGGTCGAGGACTACCAGAGGCTGACGAGGACCCGCGCCGTGTTCGACGAGGCCCTGCGCCTCTACCCACCGGCCTGGCTGATCACTCGCAAGGCTCTCGCCGATGACGAGGTCGGCGAGCGGTCGATGCCGGCAGGGTCGCTCGTCATCATGAGTCCGTATCTCCTGCACCGGCATCCGGATCTCTGGCTCGAACCCGAGGCATTTCGTCCGGCGCGATTCATCGACCATGACATCGACCGGGCATCGTTCATGCCGTTCGGTGCCGGCCCCCGCATGTGCATCGGCCGCGACTTCGCCTACGTCGAGGGAGTGCTCATGCTCGCGCGGCTCGCCTCGCGGTTCGCGGTGCGATACCCGCAGGGCGCGGGCCTGCCCGCGGCAGACCCGCTGGTGACGATCAGGCCAGCCGGCGGATTGAGGCTCGAGGTCAGCCGCCGCGCGTGATGTAGTCCATGAGTGCGGCGCGCTCGCCCTCGAGTTCGCCGAGGCGTGACTTCACGACATCGCCGATGCTCACGATGCCGATGAGCGAACCGGCGTCGTCGGTGATCGGGACGTGACGGATGCGCCGCTCGGTCATCAGGTGCATGAGTTCGTCGATGCCTGCCGTCGGTGGCGCGCAGTGCACCTGCGCCGTCATGATCGATGCAACCGGCGCATCGAGGGCGTGGGCGCCGTGGGTCAGCGCCCTGACCACGTCGCGCTCGGAGACGATGCCGCTGATGTAGGAGCCGTCGGGCGAGACGACGAGCGCCCCGATCGAGTGCTCGGCGAGCATCGCGACAAGCCCGGCGACGCTCGCATCCGGATGAATTGTCAGGACGTCGCGACCCTTGTCGCTGAGAATGGCTGCCAGTTGCACGGTGTACCTCCTGGGGGATCCTTCCCCCAGTGTGGACCTCGGGCGGGTCCGTGTCAGCAGATCAGCGCCGGGAATCGAGGCGAGCTGCGTTCAGCCCGGTTTGCCGGTGAGCATGTCCAGGACGGTGTCGTGCAGCACGCCGTTCGTCGACACGGCGCAGCCACCGGCCAGGGCGGGGGTGCCATCGAAGGCGGTGACGCGGCCGCCAGCCTCGGTCACGATGGGGACGATTGCCGCGATGTCCCAGGGACCGAGCTCCGGCTCCGCCGCGATGTCAACGATCCCTTCGGCGACCATGATGTGCGACCAGAAGTCGCCGTAGGCCCGCTGGCGCCAGGTGACGTCAAGGAGGTCGGCGAGCCCTGTCTCGGTCTGCGCCTGCCAGCCGACGGCGTCCGAGTACGAGAAGGACGCGTCGGACATTGCTCGGACGCCACTGACCTGGAGGGGTACCGGCGCGTTGTCGAAGAGACGACCCCAGGCGCCCGAGCCCTTCGCCGCCCACCAGCGACGGCCGAGCGCAGGCGCTGAGACGACGCCGACGACGATCTCGCCATCGCAGGCGAGGGCGATGAGCGTGGCCCACACGGGCACCCGGCGCACGTAATTCTTCGTGCCGTCGATCGGATCGAGAATCCACTGCCGAGTGCCCTGGCCGTCCGTCGTCCCGAATTCCTCGCCGAGCACGCTGTCGGATGGACGTGCAGCGGAGAGCAGTTCGCGCAGCCGGATCTCGGTCTCCTTGTCGGCCTCACTCACGGGAGTGAGGTCTGGCTTGGTCTCGACGATGAGATCGAGGTTGCCGAACCACTTCATCGTGATGATGTCGGCGGCGTCGGCCATCTGCAGGGCGAGGTCAAGGTCATCGGCGTGGCTCACCTCGTCAACCTATCGACAGGCCCGCCCGCGGCAACCCCCGCCCGGACGGCTGCCTAGGGTGGCGCCATGCGCGCACTCACCGAAACTGCCATCTTCGACACCGCATTCGGCCTGCCCCTGCACTCGCTGGTCGTGCATGCCGCCGTCGTGCTCGTGCCGCTCGCCGCGATCGGGGCCGTCGTCATGGCCTTCTCCCCGCGGTTCTCCCGGAGGTTCGGCGCCCTGGTTGTCGTGGTCGCGATCGTCGGATTCGGCTCGTCGTTCATTGCCAAGGAATCGGGCGAGGCGCTGGCGCGGAGGGTTGGCCTGCCGGCCGAGCACGCCCAACTCGGTGATCTCATGCCCGTGTTCGCACTGCTGCT
>WLND01000199.1 GCA_009726075.1 Actinomycetota bacterium | reverse complement strand
GTGGCGATCGAGGGCACGGGTTATCAAGCCGAGCTGATGCGCTCCTACCTCGAGGCCTTCGATGAGGACGCCTACGCGACCTCGCATGTGGGCTTCGGCATGAACACCGGCGCGCGCTGGGACTTCCTCGAGCTGTACGACCGCTCCGACATCAACGGCACCGAGGCCCGCGCCTTCGCCGGCAACTTCCTGTTCAGCACCGGCGCGAACGAGAATGCCAAGCGCTTCACGGCCGGCCACTTCGACCTGCCCATGCGGCACCACAGCGTGTGGCTCGATGATCACCAGGTGGTCGACCGGGGAACCCTCGTCGGCGTTGCAGCCGGAGAGGCGAACTGACGTGACCGACCAGATCGACGTCGTCTTCCCCGACCTCCTCGGGCTCACCCACGGCAAGACCGTCCCGGGCCACCGGCTCGAGCACCCGACCCACTACGCCATCACGGTCATGGTCCAGGGCCTCGACCTTGAGTTCCTCGACATCGCGTCGTACTCCACGAGCGCCGGGTTCCCGGATATGGAGGCGCGGGTCGACCCGACCACCATTCGACAGTGGACCCACGGACGCCAGACGGCAATGGCCTCCCTGTACAGGACGAACGGCGACCCGCTGCCACTCGACTCGCGGCGACAGCTGAAGGTGATCTGCGACCAGTGGGCCGCGCGAGGCTTCACTCCGATGGCCGGGTTCGAGATGGAGTTCTTCCTCCTCGAGAGCAGGCGGCCGCTGGTCAAGCTGCCGGTGCCGGACCATCGCGTCTACGGGATCGGCGCCGGCGCTGACCCGTCCGGCACCCTCGAAGCGGTCGCCGAACTGGCCGAGCAAGCGGGCCTTCAGGTCGAGGGCGTCAACGCCGAGTTCACCCCCAGCCAAGTCGAGGCCGCCCTGCACTACCAGCCGGCCCTCGCGGCCGCCGATGCCGCGCTGCTCTTCCGCGAGCTCGTCCGCACGGTTGCACGCGATCGCGGAATCGACACCACGTTCATGGCAAGGCCGTTCGCTGATGCCGTGGGCAGCGGCCTGCACCTGAATATGAGCCTTGCAAATGCGGTTGGCGACAACATGTTCGCCGAGACCGATGATGCGGAAGGCATCTCGGCGACCGCCCGTCACTTCATGGCCGGCCTGCTGCACCACCATGAGGCACTCGCGGCCTTCGCCGCGCCGACCGTGAACTCCTACAAGCGCCTCACTCCAGGCATGCTCAGCGGCTACTGGGCGAACTGGGGCCTCGACAATCGCATCTGCACTGTCCGAGTGCCTGGCCAGCGCGGGGCAACGACGAGGGTTGAGCACCGGATGGCCGACGGCACGGCATCCCCGCACCTGCTCGCGGCCGCGCTCTTCGCCGCCGGGCTGCATGGTGTCGAGGAGTCGATGCCGCTACCGGCACCGCAGACGGGCGATGCCGACGCCGAGCCGAACACCGATCGTCACACCCCCCACTCACTCGCCGATTCCCTCGATGCGCTCGAGGCCGACGGTGAACTGCGCAGCTACCTCGAACCCGATCTTGTCGAGGTCTACGTCGGCCTCAAGCGGCACGAGTGGCAGCGGTGGCAGCAGGCCGTGACCGATTGGGAGCAGCAGGAGTACTCGCGCGTCTACTGAGGCCGCATCAGCTGGCTCAGCAGCGCGTCGAGCCCGACCTCGAACACCTCATCGCTGCTCGGATAGAGATCGTCGACGAAGGCGTGGATCGCCGGGAATTCGTCCGCCGGCAGCGAGCGGTAATCGTCCTTCCACCGCTTGTAGGTGTCTCGTCGGACCTGGGCGCTCCGCGAGAGCGGAGCATCAAGGGCAGCCGAGCCGACCGAGTACTCGATGAGCGCGTGGTAGCCCAGCGCCGAGCGACGCGGCTCGATGCCCGCGCGCAGGAAGGCGTCGAGCAGGATCTCGGTGATTCGCAGTTCATTGCGCTGTCTCGTCGGGCCACGCGATGTGATGGTCAGGCCCACCTGGTTCTTCAACAATGCACCGCGAAGCCCGATGCACATGCGCCGGGCGTCTGCGCGGGGGTCATCGGTGGTCGTGAAGTCCCTGGTCGCGGGGGCGAGCGCCCGGTCGCCCACCTCGCGCATGAGTTCGTCCTTGTCTGCGAAGTGCCGGTAGACCGCGGTCGGGTCGACCCCGAGCTTCTCGCCGAGGGCGCGCATGGAGAAATCCGCAGCGCCGCTGGCGGCAAGGACCTCCTGGGCTGCTCGGCAGATCGTGTCTCGGGTCAATTTGGCCGGACGGCCCTCTCTGCCGCTCGCAACCATGCAAGCAGAGTAGTGAATAGCCGCTACTCCTGCTCATTGGCGAGCAGGCTGACGACGGACGACAGGTCGGCTGATTCGCGATTATCGTTCGGACCCAAACGGATTGGACTACGATCGGATAGCATGAGCGACCTGAACGGATTCCTGCCGCCGTACACGGCCAGCGGACGCAGCGCGATCGTGCCCGACATGCCGTGGTTCTACTCCGGCACGCTGCTCACCGTCGAGTACCGCACCGACCCGGCGAACGTCCGCGCGATCCTGCCGCCCGAGCTGAACCTCGCGTCCGAGGATCCCGGAGCTGTCGCATTCATCTGGGCCGACTGGCAGTCGTGCAGCACAGGCGGCGCTGAACTCCTCGATCCGGCGCGTTCGCAGTACCTCGAGGCCTTCGTCGTCGTCCGGTGCGAGTACCAGGGCGTCACCTACAGCCGGTGCGTCCTCATCTGGGTCACGACCGACTTCGCCATCGGCCGAGGCTGGTACCAGGGGTATCCGAAGAAGCTCGGCAGCGTCTACGTCACGCGGGCCTACAACCGCGGCAAGGCGGCACCGAGGGTCGAGGCGGGTGGCACGTTCGGCGCCTCGCTCGCCGCATACGACCACCGGCTCGCAACCGCGAAAGTCACGCTGCGCGAGCCGAGTGCCACCAACGGCTTCGTGAACGGTCACCCGATGGTGCACCACCGCGTGATGCCCTCGCTTCAGCCCGGAGCGGGCATGTCGTTCTCGCAGATCGTCACGATGGGCGGAGTCGATGCCGACCTCGGCACCCCGTGGGTCGGGGATGCCGAACTATCGCTCGCGGATTCTCCGTGGGACGAGCCCGCCAGCCTGCTCCCGGTTGACGAGATCATCGGCGGCTATTACCGCGAGGTTGGCGTCACCTTCGCCGGGGGCACACTGCTCGACGACTTCTCCCAGCCGATCTAGGCCACTGATGGGCCCGAGGCTGGTGAGCGTCCTCACCGAGAACTGGACCCTCATCGATCCGCGAGATCTGCGCGGCATCGTGCGCATGGCCCAGGAGGCCGAGGATGCCGGCTTCGACATGGTCATGGTGAGCGACCACGTCTTGCTCGGCCCATCGGCGGGCGCGCTCGGTCGCATGGAGAACCCGCGTGACTACGCGATGCCCGGCAATCAGGACCCGGCAACCGAGTGGCCTTCATCGATCGTGCTCCTGAGCGCCATCGCTGCAGCGACCACTCGGATCCGCATCGGGGCAATCGCGCTCATTGCCCCGCTGCGTCACCCACTGGCCCTCGCGAAGGACCTCGCGACCCTTGACCTGCTCGCCGAGGGGCGCCTGGTGATCCAGCCGACCGTGAGCTGGCATAGGGACGAGTACGAGGCCCTCGGAGTGCCCTTCACCAAGCGCGGGCGCATCCTCGACGAGGACCTTGAGATCTGGTCGCGGGTGTGGGCGGACTCGCCAGCGTCATTCAACGGCGAGTTCTTCGAATTCACCGACGTCTTCATCGATCCCAAGCCCTTCACCCCCAAGGGGCCGGCAATGTGGTTCGGCGGCGAGAGTCTCACCGAGCCGGTGCTGCGGCGCCTCGTGAAGCACGGCAGCGGCTACCACCCGCTCGGGCGACCCAAGGCCGAGGATGTCGCCAAGCTCCGCGCGGGCCTCGAAGCCGCGGGTCGATCGATGGACGAGATCGAGATGGTCGGGGGCACGCGGGTCGAATTCCCGGACGCGACCAGCACGGCCTCACTCGCGACAGCACTCGAGGGCATACCGGAGCAGATGGCGATGGGCTTCACCACCTTCTGCATCAAACCTTCGATCTTCATTGACGATCGTGCGGACCACGCGGGGTTCTGCCGCAACGTCGTGGAGCGGCTGTCTCGGATCAGTTGACCAGGGAGTCTCGGGCCTCGCCGCTGATCTCTGGAGCCCTCGTGGGACACCGCGAGGGTGTGGTTGACTGTTGTCTTTTCCCTCGCGCACTCATGCCTCGAGACCTCAGCAAAGATTGGCCACCATGGACCTGCGCGCGCGAAACTGGTCGGATCGGCGCACGTTCCAGAGCCGCGACCTGACGCTTGCCGACCTGCTGCACGCGAAGGCAAGCACGCGCATCAGCGTCGTCATTCCGGCGCACGACGAGGCACGCACCATTGGTCCAATCATCACGTGCATTCGCGACGAGCTCATGATCCAGTGCGGCCTCGTCGACGAACTCGTCGTCATCGACAGCGACTCGACCGACGAGACAGCATCGGTCGCTGAAGGCGCTGGGGCCCACGTGTTCTCCGCCGCC
>WLND01000198.1 GCA_009726075.1 Actinomycetota bacterium | reverse complement strand
GAGGAAGTCGAGGGCATTTCGAGAGGGCGGCGTGTCGACGACGATGAGGTCCCAGGTGCCGTCGAGGTCGGCCGCCGCGCGCAACTGGCCCAGCTTCTCCATCGCCATGTACTCCTGCGTTCCGGCAAACGACGACGAGAGCGCCTGGTAGAACGGATTCGCCAGAATCGCCTGGGCTCGCTCGGGATCGGAGTGCGCCTCGACGACCTCGTCGAAGGTGCGCTTCATGTCCAGCATCATCGCGTGGAGTGTGCCGGAGCCGCCGATCTCGGCCACCTCGCGCGGGGTGTTGTCGAGATGAGTGAGCCCCATGGCCTGCGCCAGACGACGAGCCGGGTCAATGGTCAGGACGCAGACGCGGCGACCCTGCTCGGCCGCCCGGAAGGCAAGCGCAGCGGCAGTCGTGGTCTTGCCCACGCCGCCTGCGCCGGTGCACACGATGATGCGAATCTCCGGGTCGCCGAGGAGTGCGTCGATATCGAGCACGGGGGCCTCGATCGTCACGCGCTGCTCGCCGCTCATCGGACCCCCTCCTCACGAAGCAGCAGGGCCAGCTCGTACAGCGAGCCGAGGTCGATGCCATCGGCGAGCAGGGGCAGCGTGAAGGTCGGCAGGTCGAGCTCGTCGATGCGCTCGCGTTCTCGGGTTTCGAGGTCGACCCGCTGGACGTGGTCCTGCGCCTCCTGGAGCAGGGCGGAAGCCACGGTCTTGGGGTCATGGCGGATGCCCGCCTCGGCGGCGCACGCGGCGATAGCCTCGAGCGGCAAGGATCCGTCGCGAGCCTGCTGCAACTGGGCTGGCG
Source organism: Actinomycetota bacterium (assembly GCA_009726075.1). Lineage (GTDB taxonomy): Bacteria > Actinomycetota > Actinomycetes > S36-B12 > S36-B12 > WLND01. The sequence continues at coordinate 3,746 of WLND01000198.1, read as the reverse complement.
TGAGCATGGGCTTGCGTGTCATGTTCACGAAGATCCCTCCGACCGGCAACCCGTCGCCGCGAAGCTCGGCGACCCCGTCGATAGTCTCCTGCACCGGCATCTCCTCGAGGAGCGTCACCAGATGGACGGCGGTGCGGGGCGAGGCGATGACGCTCATGACCAGCTGGGCGTGCTTGTGAATCGGCCCGGCCTTCGCTAGCCCCGATACCTCGGAGTTGACGTTGAGGAACTTGGCGATGCGGCCCGTGGGCGGGGCATCGAGCACGATGGCGTGATATGCATCAGGGGCCCGCTTGTCGATGCGCCGCACGAGCTCACATGCCTTGCCGGTGAGCAGGACGTCGCGAAGGCCCGGGGCAATCGTGGTGGCGAAGTCGACCGCGCCGATCTTTCGCAGGACGGAACCGGCGCGACGCAGGTTGTAGAAGATCTCGAGGTAGTCCAAGAGCGCCTCCTGAGGATCAACCGGCAGGGCCCAGACTTCGCCCCCGCCGGGCGCCACGGCGACCTTGCGCTCGGTGTAGGGCAGGGGTGGCGTGTCGAAGAGCTGCGCGATGCCTTGGCGCCCCTCGACCTCCATGAGGAGCGTGCGCTTGCCATCGCGTGCAAGCGCGAGCGCGAGAGCCGCGGCGACGGTGGTCTTGCCTGCGCCGCCCTTGCCAGACACCACATGCAGGGCAACCCCAGGCCACCGCGCATCAGTCATTGCCCCAGACTAAACCCGATTGGCGAACTCGGGGCTAGGGTGCGTGCATGACCAAATGGGAGTACGTCACAGTGCCGCTGCTCGTTCACGCCACGAAGCAGATTCTCGACACCTGGGGCACCGACGGGTGGGAGCTCGTTCAGGTCGTTCCCGGCCCCAACCCCGACAACATGGTCGCCTATCTCAAGCGTCCGCTGGCCTGATCTTCCACCCACCCTCGAGCTCGGGAGTTGCCATGACTGCGTCGTCGCAGGTTGAAGCCAGACTGGCCGCCCTCGGCCTCACGGTGCCGGAGGTCGTGGTGCCGCTCGCCGCCTACATCCCCGCGGTGCGCACGGGGAACCTCGTCTTCACCTCGGGCCAGTTGCCGATGATCGACGGCGCGCTCGCCGCCACCGGCAAGGTGGGCGACACCGTCACGCCAGAGGAGGCTGCTGAGCTCGCCAAGGTCTGCGCGCTCAATGCCATCGCGGCGGTGCGGTCGGTGGTCGGCGATCTCGACAAGGTCGTGCGAGTCGTGAAGGTTGTCGGCTTCGTGGCGAGCACCCCGGACTTCACCGGCCAGCCGGGGGTCGTCAACGGTGCAAGCAACCTGCTCAAGGAGGCGTTCGGCGACGCGGGCGTCCATGCTCGATCCGCCGTGGGCGTCGCAGCCCTGCCGCTGAACGCGCCCGTCGAGGTCGAGATGGTCGTGGAGGTCAGCGACTAGGTGGAGCAGCCGATGTCCGTCGCCCGCCCCGCCTCGACCGTGATTCTGCTTCGAGAAGCCGGCGGGCACCTTGAGACCTTCATGATGCGGCGCGCGCCGACGATGGCCTTTGCGCCGAATATGCATGTCTTTCCAGGCGGACGCCTCGAGCCAGCCGACCACGACGCGGGCGCTCTCCTGCCTGACCCGTCCGGAGTACTGAAACGCGATTCCATCCGCGCCAGCGCTACGGAGGCCGAGTACCGCGCCCTGGTGGTCTGCGCGCTTCGCGAGCTGCACGAGGAGTCGGGGGTCGTGGCCCCGCTGGCCGACCTGCACTTCGCCGACCACTGGATCACCCCGGAGGTCGAAGCCCGGCGTTTCGATGTCCGGTTCTTCGTGGCTCCGATGCCCCAGGGCCAGGAGGCCCGGCTCACCGGAACCGAGGCCCAGTCGGTGCTCTGGGTGCGGCCAGTTCAGGCCCTCGACGACAACGCTGCAGATCGCATGCCCCTGCTCCGCCCGACCAGCCGGGTCCTCGAGTTCCTGGCGCAGTTCGACGACGCCGCGGCGGTCGTGGCTGCCGTGCAGGAGCGGCATATTCAGCCGATGCTGCCCCGCCGCATCGTCGCCGACGACGGCGGCGTGGTGTGGGCCATGGTCAACGGCCGCACGGGGGAGATCATCGAGGGCGATATCGAACCGCCCCGCCTGTGGGAGCTCACCGGTAAGCCATGAGCGGACGCCTCCTCCCCTCCGCCGCTGACCCCGCACCCTGGCAGAGCGGGGCGAAAACCGACGCGGCTCACCTGGTCCTGGCGCCGAACCCCTCGGCCTGGACCCTCGACGGCACCAATACCTGGCTCCTGCGCGCCCCCGGATCGTCCGAGACCATCGTCGTCGACCCTGGGCCCGACCACCCCGGGCACCTCGAGGCGATCGTGGCCGAGGCACTGGCGGCTCAGGCGCCGGTGGGAGCCATCGTCCTCACTCACGGCCACGCCGATCACTCGGCGGGGGCCCGTCGGCTCGTTGGCCTGACGGGCGCGGGCGTGCGGGCTGTCGATCCGGGCCACCGGCTCGGGGCCGAGGGCCTGACCGGAGGCGAGGTGATCGCCGCTGGCGGGCTCGAGATCCGCGTGGTCTCAACACCCGGCCATTCGAGCGACAGCGCCTGCCTGCTCATCGAGACGGAGGGGTCGCTCCTCACCGGCGATACCGTGCTCGGCCGGGGCACGAGTGTCGTGGCCTGGCCCGACGGCGAATTCGGCCCGTACCTCGAATCACTTCGGCTGCTGCGCGACCTCGCCAACTCGAGCAATGTGCAGCGCCTACTCCCGGGCCATGGCCCAGTGCTCACCGATCCGGCGGCCGTCCTCGATCGATACCTGGCCCACCGGGAGGCGCGGCTTGACGAGGTGCGGGCGGTGGTCTCGCGCGGCACCACCGACCCGGCCGCGATCGTCGCCGAGGTCTACGCCGCGACGCCGCGGGCGCTGTGGCCCGCTGCAGAGTTGTCGGTGCGGGCCCAGCTCGAGTTCTTGCGCGTCTAGCGGGCTCGTCGGCCGAGACGCTCGACGTCGAGGATCATGACCTGACGGGACTCGAGGCGGATCCAGCCGCGCTGCGCGAAGTCGGCCAGGGCCTTGTTCACGGTCTCTCGCGAGGCTCCGACGAGCTGGGCGATCTCCTCCTGGGTCATGTCGTGGGTGACCATGAGGCCCTCGGTCGTGATCTCGCCGAACTTCTCGCCGAGGTCCATGAGTGCTTTTGCGACGCGACCGGGGACATCGGAGAAGACGAGATCAGCCATCGCCTCATTCGTGCGGCGCAAGCGGCGGGCAAGGGCTTGGAGGAGTGCAGTGGCGACCTCGGGGCGGCCGGCCAGCCAGGGCTTGAGCTGCTCATTGCTCAGGGCCAGGACCACGGCATCGGTCAGGGCGGTCGCGGTCGAGGTGCGCTGGCCCGGGTCGAACAGGCTCAGCTCGCCGAACATCTCGCCCGGGCCGAGGATTGCGAGCAGTGACTCGCGTCCGTCATTCGAGCTCTGGCCGAGCTTGACCTTGCCCTCGAGGATGACGTACATGCGGTCGCCCGGCTCGCCCTCGTGGAAGACGACGTCGCCCTTGGAGACGGCGCGCTCGGTCAGGGACGCCCGCAGCGCCGCGGCACCCTCGGGATCCAGGGCCACGAACAGGGGGGCGTGCATCAGTGCGTCGTCCACGGTCGCATTGTGCCGCATCGCGGACGGGAACGGGAAGTTGCCAGCGAGCAGACCGACCCAGCCACCCCCCGACACCCTTGGTCGTTTTTGACCCCAAATTGCGAAAAACACCAACCGGGTGGGGGGTG
>WLND01000197.1 GCA_009726075.1 Actinomycetota bacterium | reverse complement strand
GACGAGCCGACGGACGAGGCGAGCGCGGATGTCACCGACTGCCGCGACTCCGCGATTCAGGTGGACGCGACGACTGACGCGTCCACCTACGCCATCGGAAGCGCGCCCCGGTTGACGTTGACCATCACGAACATTGGCGATGTCGCGTGCAAGCGGGATGTCGGTCCCAAGGCAAATGAACTTGAGATCACGTCGGGTGGCTTCCATGTGTGGTCGAGCGACGACTGCAACCCCAATGACAAGACGAAGGTGGTCACGCTCGACCCGGGAGGCAAGGTCGGCTCCGGGATTACGTGGAATGGACGGCTCAGCGCTGCCGGCTGTCCGAGCGAAGGCTCAGTGGCCAAGCCCGGGCGGTACGAGCTCGTCGGCCGTAATGGTGATGTGACGAGCGATAAGACCCCGTTCGCCCTGACGAAGGGCAACTGACCCATCCGCCTAGGTGCCGGTGCGGTCCGTGCAGGCCAGTCACTGGGCCCGATGAGTCGAGTCAACCGCAGGCCCCCATTTCCTGGTCGTTTGAGCCGGATAGTGGATGAAATGACTCGTCGTTTGAGCCGGATAGTGGCTGAAATGACTGGTCGTTTGAGCCGGATAGTGGCTGAAATGACGGGGGAGGGTGGGGCTAGGGGGTTGTTTTTCCCAGGCGGCGGGCCGTTGCCAGGGCCTCGGCGACGGACGCCACCTCGTGCACTCGAATTGATTCACCGGTGGAGACTCCAACGCCGTCCTTGCTCGCCGGCACGATCGCATCGGTGAACCCCAGTCGAGCCGCCTCGCTCAGCCGCCGGCTCATCGCGGTGACCCGCCGGACATCGCCGGACAGCCCGATCTCGCCGATGGCGACCAGCCCGACGGGTAGTGCAGTCTCGGTCACGCTGCCGGCCACGGCGAGGGCAATCGCCAGGTCGGTCGCGGGTTCGACGAGGCGGACGCCGCCAACGGTGGCGACGAAGCAGTCATTGGAGGCGAGCTTGAGGCCGGCCCGGCGCTCGAGGACCCCGAGCATCATCGCGATGCGCGCCGAGTCGAGGCCGCTGGTCACGCGGCGGGGTTGGGGGGCATTGGTCGGCGCGATGAGCGCCTGCACCTCGGCGACCAGGGGCCTGCGGCCCTCGACGGTCACGGTGACGCACGTGCCGGGCGCGGGGCTGTGCCGATCACCGAGAAAGAGCCCGCTCGGGTCGGCCAGGCCGATGATGCCGTCGTCGACGAGTTCGAAGCAGCCGATCTCATCTGCGGGGCCAAACCGGTTCTTCACGGCCCTCACCAGGCGCAGTGAGGCGTGGCGATCGCCCTCGAAGTGCAGCACGACATCGACGAGGTGCTCGAGGGCCCGTGGGCCAGCGACAGTGCCGTCCTTGGTGACGTGACCGACGATCACGGTCGCCATGCCCATCTCCTTGGACCGTGCGATGAGCGAGGCAGCGACCTCGCGCACCTGGGTGACCCCACCGGCGGAACCGTCGATATCGCTGCTGCTGATGGTCTGCACGGAGTCGAGGACGAGCAGAGACGGCTGAACGGCGTCGATGTGCCCGAGGACAGCGCCGAGATCGGTCTCGGCGGCGAGGTAGAGCTCATCGGCCAGTGCGCCGATGCGCTCTGCGCGCAGGCGGACCTGGGCCGCGGACTCCTCGCCGGTGACGTACAGGGTGCGACGGCCGGTATCGGCCCAGCGTGAGGCAACGTCGAGCAGCAGGGTCGACTTGCCGACGCCGGGCTCGCCCGCCAGCAGGAGCACGGCGCCCGGCACGATGCCGCCGCCCAGCACCCGGTCGAACTCGCTGACCCCGGTCGGCTGGGAGCGCGCGGCGGTGAGGTCGACCTGGCCGATCGGCACGGCCGCGGTGCTCACGCGACCTGCCGCGGTACCTCGGGCGCGGGTGGCCCCTACTTCGTTGACGGTGCCCCATGCCTGGCACTCACCGCAGCGCCCGGCCCACTTCGCCGCTGTCCATCCGCAGTCACTGCAGCGATAGGGGGACTGCTTCGGGGCGACTCTTGCCACGGGCGGCTACGCCGGATCAGCCGGGTGAGGTGACAGGGCGGTCGTGTCGGCGACGGTCAGCAGCAATTGGGAGCGCGAGTCGCAGATGCGCGCCAGTTCGTCGTAGGCGGGTTGACCGATGAGCGCGACGATCTCGTCGCGGGATGAGCGGTAGACGGGCTCGGTGCCGATGTGGGCATCGGTATTGCTGCTGCAGTACCAGTCGAGATCATGGCCGCCCTCGCCCCAGGCGCGCCTGTCGTACTCGCCCAGCACGACGACGAGCCGCTCGACGCCGTCCTCATGCTTGGCATTGTCATAGGTGCGGCGCAGCGGTAGTTGCCAGCAGACCTCAGGCTTGGTCTCGATGAACGAGACGCCCTCGCGCTGGGCGAGATGGTGCAGCGCGCACCCGTAGCCGCCCTCGAAATCCTTGTCGTTGTGGAAGATGCAGGCATCGCCGACGACGCGTGTCTTGTAGGCGGTGCCCTCCTTGACCGACCAGCCCTTCTTGCGTCCGATATCGATGCGTTGCCATACCGAGCTGTCGAGCTTCTCGACCCACGTGGCCACTCGCTTCTCGTCGGCCTTCTCGGAGAAATGGGCCCCGAGGGCGCAGCATCCGACGTCGGGACGGTCGGCGTAGATGCCCTGGCACCCCCGGCCGAAGATGCAGGTCCAGCGCGATGTGAGCCAGGTGAGGTCGGCCCTGATCAGCTGATCCTCATCGGCTGGATCGACGAATTCGACCCATTGACGGGCGAAGTCGAGTGGCGATTCGGGCATGGCGTCAGCCTAGGGGCACCGACTGACAGTGCCCGGCGGTAACGTCGGCCCTGTGCGCATGGGAGTTCTCGACGTCGGTTCGAACACGGTCCACCTGCTGTTGGTCGATGCCCATCACGGCGCCGCTCCGACCCCGGCCTCGAAGCGGAAGATTCCGCTGCGGCTCGCCGAGCACCTCACACCAGAGGGCAATGTCGACGACGCCGCCGTGAACGAGCTCATCGACTTCATCAAGAAGGCCCAGGTGCTCTCGGAGGACATGGGTGCGACCGATGTGATGGCCTTCGCAACGTCCGCGATTCGCGAGGCACCCAACGGCGACGACGTCCTCCGGCGGGTGGCGCTCGAAACCGGAGTGGCCCTTGAGGTGCTCTCGGGCGCAGACGAGGCACGCATGACCTTCCTGGCCGTTCGACGGTGGTTCGGCTGGTCCACCGGACGACTGCTGGTCATGGACATCGGCGGCGGCTCGCTCGAGCTTGCGTCGGGGATCGATGAGGAGCCCGATGTCGCGATCTCGTTGCCCCTTGGAGCCGGACGACTCACCCGCTCGCACCTTGACGCCGATCCACCGTCGCCGGAGGCCCTGCGCGAGCTCCGAAAGCACGTTCGCGCGCAGATCGCTCACGTGGCCGGACGAATCAGCCGGGTCGGCGAGCCGCGCATCGCGGCCGGGTCGTCCAAGACCTTCAAGCAGCTCGCCCGCATCGCCGGCGCCGCGCCGTCGAGCGAGGGCATCTACGTCCGGCGCACGCTGACCCTTGAGGCGCTGCGCGAGACGGTGACCCGGCTCAGTTCGATGTCTGCCGACGAGCGAGCCCGCATCCCCGGGGTCAGCGAGGGCCGCGCCGAGCAGCTCATCGCCGGGGCGGTGGTCGCCGAGGCGGCCATGGAGCTTCTCGGCATCGCTGAGCTGGCCATCTGCCCGTGGGCACTGAGAGAGGGTTTCATCCTGCATCGGATGGACGGCCTCCCGTCGTGATCGAACTGCAGCGCGGGCTGACCTCAGCCGAGGTGAGCGAGCGGATAGCCGCGGGGCAGGTGAACCACGCCCCCGACGCCCGAAGTCGCAGCCTCAAGGACATCATCCGGGCGAACACGTTTACGTGGTTCAACGGAGTCATCGGCATCATGTGGGTGGTCATGATCATGGTGGCGCCGTTCCAGGACTCGCTCTTCGGCTTCGTGATCGTGGCGAACACCCTCATCGGGATCATCCAGGAGTACCGGGCGTCACGGGCCCTTGCGAAGCTCGCGGTGATCGGCGAGGCGAAGCCGGTGGTCCGCCGCGACGGAGTCGATCTCGCGGTGAGCACCGATTCCGTCGTGCTCGACGACATCATCGTCCTGTCCCCGGGTGACCAGTTGGTCGTCGACGGCACCGTCCTGTCGTCCGAGGGCCTGGAGATCGACGAGAGCCTGCTGACGGGTGAGGCCGATCCCGTCGACAAGGTCGTGGGCGACCCGGCGATGTCGGGGTCCTTCGTCGTCGCGGGCGCCGGCGTCTATCAGGCGACGCGCATCGGGCGCGACTCGTTTGCCGCCGGCCTGACGGAGGAGGCCAAGAAGTTCCACCTCACGAACTCCGAGCTGCGGGATTCGATCAACAAGTTCATTCGCACGATCTCGTTCCTGCTGCTGCCGATCGGGGCGCTGCTGCTGTTCTCGCAGGTTGTTCGCGCCGGGCTGCCCCTCGACGAGGCCATCCGCGGCACGATCGCCGGCATGGTCACCATGGTCCCCGAGGGCCTGGTGCTCCTGACGAGCATTGCCATGGCGGT
>WLND01000196.1 GCA_009726075.1 Actinomycetota bacterium | reverse complement strand
CCCCGGGCAGCCGCGGCGCACGGCGATCGCCGTCATCCCAGTGTGGTCGCCGCGCGTGGTCCGCTACGGTTACCCGATCGTCCCGACGGCCGTCGATGCTCCGAAAGTGTCCCTTGACCTGCCCGATGCGACCGGATTCTCACTACGCACGCTTGTCACCGGCCACGGGCAGGGCAATGAGGACGACTGCGCCGAGTTCTGCCCTCGCACCCACACCATCCGGGTCAACGGCGTCCGGCACGACGTCACGGGATGGCGCAGCGACTGCGCGACCTCCGGGGTCCGGGGCCAGCTCGGCAACTACTGGTACTCGCGGGCGGGCTGGTGCCCGGGCGCACTCGTTGAGCCATGGGATGTCGATGTCAGCCGCGATATCCGCGGACGCACTGCCACGCTTGCCTACGCGATCACGCCGTACGTCAACGGCTGCCGCCCCGACGCCGTGCCCCTGATCCCGACGACCTGCACGTTGGGGACGTCGGCCGAGTACGACGGCGGACGCCACACGCCGCCGATCTACCGGCTCTCGACCGTCCTGATCGCCTACGGGTAGCCGGCGAGCCGCTACCATCCACAGGGTGAGCGACGAACGAGAACGCGTCCTGGCCACTGCCCGTCGAGCACGGGAGGCAGCCGCCGAACTCCGGCTGCTGACCCGCCAGCAGAAGGACGCGGCACTCGAGGCAATGGCCGACGCGCTCGAGGCCCGCTCCGCTGAGATCGTGACTGCGAACACCGGCGACGTGAACCGGGCCCGCCAGTCGGGTACCGCCGAATCGATCATCGACCGCCTGACCCTGACCCCGCAGCGCATCGCAGACATCGCCGGGGCCCTGCGCGATGTGGCGGGCCTCCCGGACCCGGTCGGCGAGGTCATCCGCGGCTACACCCTGCCCAACGGCCTGCAGGTGCGCCAGGTGCGCGTGCCCCTCGGCGTCGTCGGCATGATCTACGAGGCGCGCCCCAACGTCACCGTCGATGCGGCGGGCCTGTGCCTGAAGAGCGGCAATGCCTCGCTCCTGCGCGGGTCATCGTCCGCGGCGCAGAGCAATGAGGCGCTGACCCGAATCATGCGCGACGCGCTCACGGCCTGCGGGCTCCCGGCCGACGCCGTGCAGCTCGTGCCCGGCGACACCCACGAGTCGGTCGAGCACCTCATGAAGGCGCGAGGGCTCGTCGACGTCCTCATCCCTCGCGGCGGTGCCTCGCTGATCCAGAGCGTCGTCGAGAACTCCACCGTGCCGGTCATCGAGACGGGGGTGGGCAACTGCCACGTCTATGTCGACAAGGACGCTGACATCGACAAGGCGATTGCGATCGTGCTGAATAGCAAGGCGCAGCGCGTCAGCGTGTGCAATGCGGCCGAGACCCTGCTCGTCCATCGCGATATCGCCCCCACCTTCCTGCCAAAGGCCCTCGCGGCCCTACGCGACGCGCAGGTGACGATCCACGGCGATACCGACTTCGAGGGCTACGTCAACGAGGCCGGTATCGAGTTCGTGCCCGTGACCGACGACGACTGGGCGGCCGAGTACTACTCGCTCGACCTTGCTGCGGGCGTGGTCGACAGCATCGACGACGCACTCGCCCATATTCGCCGATGGTCCTCCGGGCACACCGAGGCGATCGTGACCGACAGCCAAAGTGCCGCGCAGAAGTTCGTGGCGGGGGTCGATTCGGCCGCGGTCATGGTGAACGCCTCGACCCGCTTCACCGACGGCGGCGAATTCGGCTTCGGTGCGGAGATCGGCATCTCGACCCAGAAGCTGCACGCCCGCGGCCCGATGGGCCTGACCGAGCTCACGACCTCGACCTACGTGGTCACCGGCGACGGTCACGTCCGAACCTAGGCGAAGGCCGGGTAGAGTCGGCTCAGCCGGACGGACCACGCTGCGCCGGCACGATCGAAGGGCACATGATGGGTCTGTTCCATGCGGCGACGGTTCTGGCCTCCGAGGAGGCTGCAGGGCAGATGAGCGGCGTCCCGTCCTACGTGTTCGGCCTCTTTGCCTTCGGAGCCCTTGCGGTGGCACTCATCGTCACCCTGATGATCAACGTCGACCGCTAGAGCCGGCTCCTGGGCAGGCCGACCGTGACCTCCGTACGTATCGGGGTCATGGGTGGCACGTTCGACCCCATCCACAACGGCCACCTCGTCGCTGCGGCCGAGGTCGCCGATCGACTCGACCTTGACCGGGTCATCCTGTGCCCCGCAGGCCAACCGTGGCACCGCGCGGCGCCCCCTGTTGCCGGCGTGCACGACCGCTTCGCGATGACCGAGCTCGCAGCGCGAGCCGATCCGCGGTTCACCGCCAGCCGGGTCGACATCGACCGGGTCGGCCCCACGTTCACCATCGATACGTTGCGCGACCTGCGGGCCGGATTCGCCGCTCATGATCCGGAAACCTCCGCGGAGTGGTACTTCATTACGGGGGCCGATGCCCTCGACCAGTTCATGACCTGGAAGCACCCCCTGGAGATCGTCGAACTCGCGCACCTCGTCGGGGTCACCCGTCCGGGGCATGGCCTGCGCAATCCCGACCTGCCCGACGGCCGCTGGACCCTCGTCGAGATCCCCGCCCTGGACATCTCGTCCACGCGAATCCGCGAGCTTCTGGCCAACGGGGACCCCGTCGACGCACTCGTTCCCGCCGCGGTCGCCCAGTACATGGAACGCCATGATCTCTACCGCGGCGGCCCCTCATGAGACAGTCGCGAGGCGGCATCCTGGCGATCGTGGCCGGAGTGCTCGCCGTGGGCACGGCCGCGGTCTTCGTCCTCTCCCAGGTCGGTTCCGCCGAGCCCGACCCCCCCGTGTCGATGAGCGCCGCGCCGACGGCGACCTCGGCGCCCACGCCGCTTGCAGCACCCACCCAGCGCACGCTGCTGCTGCAGGTCACCAACGAACAGGGCCGCGCGGTGGCCGACGTGCTCATCGCAACAGGCGGCGACGTGAACGGGGGCAGCCGCCTCTTCCTGTCGCCGATCACGCTCGTGCCGGTCCCGCGGCCCACTCCGCTAGAGGCCACGACGGGGTCGGCCGACACGCTGCAGGCGAAGAACGGCGTCTCGATGCTGCTCGGGGTCAGGGTCGATGCGAGCGTCGCGCTCAATCGGCTTGCGCTCGCAGCCCTGGTCGATGCGGTTGGGGGAGTCCCGATCGCGGTGCGCGAGTCGGTTCGAGTGACGGACGAGTCTGGGGCCGTCGTCGAGACGGTGCCCCTAGGAGCCAGGACGCTCGACGGCCTTACCGCGACCACGTACGCCCTGGCGCTGCAGCCGGGGGAGCCGCAGTCGGTGCGGATGCGCCGGTTCTCGGAGGTACTCGGCCGCGTCCTCTCGGGCCTGCCATCAGAGCCCGAGGCGATGCGGCAACTGGTCCTGAGCCTGGGCTCCCTCGCGAAGTCCACAGCCAGCAACGACGAACTCGTCGACCTGCTCCTGCTCATCCAGGGCGAGTCGGCTGCGGCAACGGTGCAGGGAGCTGATCTGCCGACGACGACGCTCCGGGCCAATGGCGCCGCCGTGATGACCCGTCCCGAGGGACCGGCCCTCGTCGAGGCCCTCATGCCGGGCGCGCGCCTGCGGCCGGGCCAAGCGAGTTCGCCGCGGATTCAGCTCGTGCGTTCTGGCCTGTCGATCGACGGCGTGCTCAAGGCGACCACCGCGCTCATCGACGCCGGGTTCACCGTTCTCGAGGGTCCGCAGGGCCCTCGAGCGGAAACGCGCATCATCCTGCCCGACGCCACGCCGGAGTCGGTGCAGCTCGGAGCCGACGCGGCGAGGGCCCTGTCATTGCCGCTCTCCGTCGTCCGGATCGAGGGCGGCGCCACTTCTGCGACCGACCTCGTGGTGCTGCTCGGCAGCGACTCGTACGTTCTGTGAGAGGCTCACCCTAAGAACTACAACAGAAGGCGGATCCCGTGGCGGCAACACAAGAGGCAATCGGCCTGGCTATCGCGGCGGCCGAGGCGGCCGCCGACAAGATGGCAACCGACATCGTGGTGATCGATGTGAGCGAGCATGTGGTCCTCACCGACATCTTCGTCCTGTGCTCGGCGCAGAACGAACGGCAGGTCAAGGGCGTGGTCGACGCGGTCGAGGAGCGCCTGCTCAAGATGGGCTCGAAGCTCCTGCGGCGCGAGGGCGAGCGCACCAGCCATTGGGTGCTGCTCGACTTCGGCGACGTCGTCGTGCACGTGCAGATCGCCGAGGAGCGCATCCACTACGCGATCGAGCGACTGTGGAAGGACTGCCCGTTCATCGAGCTGCCCGAGTCGGTGACCCGGCCGAACTCCGTGCACGAGGAGTAGACCGATGGCTCAGCCCCGGCGGATCGTTTTCTGGCGGCATGGCCGCACTCCCTGGAATGCGCAGCAGCGCTTCCAGGGCCAGACCGACATCGAACTCGACGAGGTTGGCATCGAGCAGGCGCAGCGTGCTGCGGGCATGCTGGCAACCCTCGAGCCGACGCGCATCATCTCGTCCGATCTGCTGCGTGCCCGAGCCACGGCCGAGCCGCTGGCGCGGATCCTCGACCTGCCCGTCGCCACCGACGAGGGGCTCCGTGAGACCTTT
>WLND01000195.1 GCA_009726075.1 Actinomycetota bacterium | reverse complement strand
GAGGGCGAAATCCGGGTGCTCAGTCGTCGTCGCCCGAACCGTTGACCGACGGCGTCGTCTTTTGCACCTGCAGCAGGAACTCGAGGTTGGTCTTCGTCTCGCGGAGCTTCGACAGGAGCAGTTCGATGGACTGCTGCTGGTCGAGGGCATGGAGCACCCGTCGCAGCTTCCAGACGATCTTGAGCTCATCAGGGGCCAGCAGGAGGTCTTCCTTGCGGGTACCCGAGGCATCGACATCGACGGCCGGGAAGACTCGCTTGTCGGCAAGGCGACGATCGAGCTTGAGCTCCATGTTGCCGGTGCCCTTGAACTCCTCGAAGATCACCTCGTCCATGCGGGATCCGGTCTCGACGAGCGCCGTCGCCAGGATCGTCAGCGAACCGCCGTTCTCGATGTTGCGCGCCGCGCCGAAGAAGCGCTTCGGCGGGTAGAGCGCGGTCGAGTCGACGCCACCGGAGAGGATCCGGCCAGAGGCAGGAGCCGCAAGGTTGTAGGCGCGTCCGAGGCGGGTCATGGAGTCGAGCAGGACCACGACATCGTGCCCAAGCTCAACGAGGCGCTTGGCCCGTTCGATCGCGAGCTCGGCGATGATCGTGTGATCCTCGGCCGGCCGGTCGAAGGTCGAGGCGATGACCTCGCCCTTGACCGAGCGCTGCATGTCGGTGACCTCTTCAGGTCGCTCGTCGACAAGCACCACCATGAGGTGCGCCTCGGGGTTGTTGATGGTGATGGCGTTGGCAATCGCCTGCAGCACCATGGTCTTTCCGGCCTTCGGCGGCGAAACGATGAGGCCGCGCTGGCCCTTGCCGATCGGCGCAACCAGGTCGATGACCCGGGTGGTGAGGTTGCTCGCGTCGGTCTCAAGGCGCAGGCGATCCTGCGGGTACAGCGGGGTCAGCTTGGAGAACTCCGGGCGATTGCGCGCCGACTCGAGGTCTCCCCCGTTCACCGTGTCGATGCGCACGAGCGGATTGAACTTCTCCTTGCGGTCGCCGTCCTTCGGCTGCTTCGTCGCGCCGGTGATTGCATCGCCCTTGCGCAGACCGTGCTTGCGGACCATTGACAGCGACACGTAGACGTCGTTCGAACCGGGCAGGTAACCCGTGGTGCGGACGAATGCGTAGCTCTCGAGAACGTCGAGGATGCCCGCTACCGGCACCAGGATGTCGTCCTCATGGATCTCGGTATCGATGTCGTTGTAGCCGCCACCACGCGGGCGATCGCGGTCGCCCCGGCCATCGCGGCCGCTGCGGTCACGGAATCGATCGCGGCCACGGCGGCGGCTGGTACCGCGGTCGAAGTCGCGGTCCTGGCTATCGCCGCGCGGAGGACGGTCCTGATTGTCGCCACGCTGCTGACGATCCTGACGGTCGCCTCGCGGAGCACGATCCTGATTGTCGCCCCGCTGCTGACGATCCTGGTTATCGCCACGCGGCGCACGATCCTGATTGTCGCCCCGCGGGGGCTTCTGCTCCCGATCCTGACCCTCGCCACGTGGCTCGCGGTCCTGACGCTCACCCCTGGGCTCGCGCGGCTCGCGTGGCTCACGCGGTGCGCGCGGCTGGCGCTCGCGGCGCTCCTCGCGCTCGCCGCGCGGCTCTGACTGGGATGACGTCGGCGCGGACGAGCCCTCGGCTGCGGCATTTTCCTGCGGGGCTGCCTTTTCCCGCGGAGCGCGCGTGCGGGCGGTTGCCGAACTGCCGGATTCTGCTGACTTGGTGCTGGAGCGACCCTGACGGTCGCCGATGACGGTGACGAGGTCACCCTTGCGCATTGCACTGGCGCCGGTGATCCCGAGCTGACCAGCAAGTGCCTTGAGCTCCGGAAGGAGCATTGAAGACAGGTTGTCGCCGCGGCCTGTGGCTCGTCCGGCTGACGTTGTTTCGGTCACGTAGTTGTTCCCTTACGTTGATGGAATCCCAAGGAGGTGTCGGAGGAAATTGAATTCCGAGCCAAGCGAGACAAGCGGCGAAACGATATTCACGCCTAGAAGATGCGGCGCACGGCCGACGTCTTGAGAGTGCACTCACCATAACACGGGCATCCACCCACGCTCACTCAGGAGGGGTGAACCGCCACCTCGCGGGCACCGAGGCCCGCGACCGCACTGCGAAGCACGCGCCAGGCAGGGTCGACGAGGTCGCTCACCCGGGTGTCCTCATCCGCCTCCGCGAAGGCAAGCACCGACGGCCCAGCTCCAGAGATGACCGCCGGAATCCCCTGTGCTCGCAACCGTTCTACGAGCGCGAGTGAATCCCCGTACATGCTGCGGCGGGCCTCCTGGTGCACCTGATCGCCTGTTGCCTCGAACAGATGGCGCGGCTCCTGCGTGAGCGCGTGGACAAGGAGCGCACCGCGGGCGATGTTGAACGCTGCCGCGCCGAAATCGACCTGGGCAGGCAGTGCGGTTCGAGCATGCGAAGTGAGCACCGAGTCGCCCGGAATGGCAAGCACTGGAACGACGTTCGGGTGAACCTCCAGCCGGATATGGTCAGCAACTCCTGCTGCGTCGATCCACGAGAAGTTCAGGCCGCCGTACAGGGCGGCAGCGATGTTGTCGGGGTGCGTCTCGACTGTCAGTGCGAGTTGGAGCACGTCGTCGTCGCTCAGCACGTCGGCACCAGCCACGACGAGGGCACGTCCGAGGACGATGCCGCCGACGATCGCCGCAGCCGAGGATCCCATGCCACGGCCGTGCGGAATCGCATTCGTGCATCGCAGGACGAAGCCGGCGGGACGCACGCCCATGGCCTCGAAGGCGAGGGCCATTGCCCGTGCAACAAGGTTGTTCGCGTCCAGCGGGACGTCGTCCGCCCCCTCACCCGAAACCTCGATGAGGACTCCGGCATCGTCCGAGACCATCGCAACGTACTCGTCCTCGAGTGCAAGGGCGAGGCCTGCGCAGTCGAAGGCGGGGCCGAGGTTGGCGCTTGTCGCAGGGACTCGCACGGCCACCGGATCGCGTCTGAGTAGCGGCTGCATCAGCCCTCAAGGCCAAGGGCACGAGCCGCCGCCGCGACATCGACGGGAATGACAACTGGCGAGGCAGCCCCTTCGAGGGCCCACTGCGGATCCTTGAGCCCATTGCCGGTCAAGGTGCAGACGATCACCTGCCCAGGATCAAGCTGACCCGCTGCATGACGCTTGAGCAGCCCCGCAACCCCGGCCGCGCTGGCCGGCTCGCAGAACAGGCCCTCGTTGGCGGCGAGAAGCCGGTACGCCGCAAGGATCTCGTCGTCGGTGACCGAGTCGATGAGGCCACCCGAGTCGTCGCGTGCCTCGATGGCGAAGTCCCAGGATGCCGGGTTGCCGATGCGGATCGCCGTCGCGATGGTCTCCGGATCAAGGACCGGGGCCCCGAGCACGAGCGGCGCAGCTCCGGCCGCCTGATAGCCCCACATCCGAGGTGCAGAGGTCGAGATGCCGTCGCGCAGGTACTCGGTGTAGCCGCGCCAATAGGCGGTGATGTTGCCCGCATTGCCGACCGGCAGGCAGTGGATGTCGGGCGCCCGGCCGAGCTGGTCGACGATCTCGAAGCTCGCCGTCTTCTGCCCCTCGATGCGCACCGGGTTCACGCTGTTGACGAGGGCCACCGGGTAGGTGTCGGAGAGTTCGCGGGCAACGCGCAGGCAGTCGTCGAAGTTTCCGTCGACCTGCAGCAGCACCGCCCCGTGCACGATCGCCTGCGCGAGCTTGCCCATCGCGATCTTGCCCTGCGGCACGAGCACCGCGCAGACCATGCCGGCCTTGACGGCATAGGCCGCGGCACTCGCCGAGGTATTGCCCGTCGATGCGCAGATCACGGCCTTGGCTCCCTCTTCGGCCGCCTTGGATATCGCCATGGTCATGCCGCGATCCTTGAACGAGCCCGTGGGGTTGGCCCCCTCGTACTTGAGCCACACCTCGCATCCGGTCATCTCGCTCAGCGTGCACGCGTAGACGAGCGGCGTGCCGCCCTCGCGCAGGGTAACGACCGGAGTTGCCTCGCTCACCGGCAATCGATCGCGGTACTCCTCGATCAGGCCGCGCCATTGATGCGCCATGGTTACGCTCCCACCTCACCCTCGACCCGCATGACTCCGACGACTCGCTTGACCGTGTCGAGCTCGCGCAGCCGATCGACCGTGCGGCGCAACGCAGAATCCGTGGCGCGGTGGGTACGCACGATGAGGCCCGCCTCATCACCATGGCCGTCCTGGCGCACGACCTGGATGCTCACGCCGTTGTCGGCGAAGGCCGAGGCGATCGATGCCAGCACGCCCGGCTTGTCTTCGACGTCGAGATTGACGTAGTAGCGGGTGAGGGCCTCGCCGATCGGAAGCACCGGCAGGTTCGCGTAGGTGCTCTCCCCCGGCCCGACCGAACCGGTGACCCGATTGCGCGCTGCCGCAACGACATCGCCGAGGACGGCGCTGGCAGTCGGCGCGCCGCCTGCCCCGCGGCCGTAGAACATCATCTGCCCGGCCGACTCGGCCTCGATGAACACCGCGTTGAAGGCAAGGCGCACGCTGGCGAGCGGATGGTCGCGCGGGATCATCGCGGGGTGCACGCGCACGATGACGCCGGTGCCCTCGCTGTTCAGCTCCGCAACGGCAAGGAGCTTGATG
>WLND01000194.1 GCA_009726075.1 Actinomycetota bacterium | reverse complement strand
AGGGTCGAATCAGGGCTCGTCGGTTCCAGGCTCGTGGGGTCGGTGCTCAGGGCCTCAGCCGGGCAAGGCCGCACGGAGGTCGTTCACATACCTCGTGACGCCCCACTGCGCGCCGACACGCTCGAGGGTGCCCATATCCGGCTCCGTCACGCGGCCAGGGTCGAAGTCCCGATCAGAGTTCAGTGCGACGTCGGTGCGCGCGGTCGCCACCATCCGCATCCTCCTGATGAGGTCCTCATTCGATGTCAGGACGCCGGCAAGGCGGGCTGTGAGGGGCTTCTGGGGCGAACCTGCTGCGGCCTCGACGAGGATCTCATCGAGGCCGCCGAATGCGGAGACGAGGGCTGTCGCCGTCTTCGCCCCGATTCCGGGCACTCCCGGTATGCCATCGGACGGATCGCCACGAAGGACGGCGAGATCGACGTACTGATCGGGTCTGACGCCGAACCGCTCGATGACCGAACGGTCATCGAGCAGCGGCCATTTGTCCATGCCACCGTTGACGGTGAGCAGCAGGTGGACGCCGGGACGCACGAGCTGGACGAGATCGCGATCACCTGAGACCACGATGGCCGGACGATTCACGGCACTGGCAAGGGTCGCGAGGATGTCGTCGGCCTCGAAGCCGGTCGCTCCCGGGCGGGCGATGCCCATCGCATCGAGCAGCTGGGCGATCGCGTCCGCCTGCGGCAGGAGAGCCTCGGGGGTGGCCTCGGCTCCATCGGTCGACTCCTCGGGGGAGGCTCGATGGGTCTTGTAGGACGGAAGCAGGTCGACGCGCCACGCAGGGCGCCAGTCGTCGTCCCAGCATGCTGCCACGCCCGCCGCGTCGAACTGCCGCACCAGTCGGGTCACGGTGGTGAGAAATCCTCGAATCGCGTTGTGCGGCCTGCCGTCAGGGGCGGTCATCGAGTCCGGCAGCGCGTAGAACGACCGGTAGTAGAGCGATGCGGAGTCAAGGAGGAGGACGGGACGATTCGGCATGGGGCCATGATGTCAAAGCACCGCCTGCTGCCTTCTCCGACGGCGCTGGCTGTCATGCCTTACGGTGTCAACGTGAGCGTGCCCCTCGACCCGTCCATCTACGCAACGCGCCTCTCGGCCGTCCAGCGTGCCGCCGCGGCAGCCGGCATCGATGCCCTGCTCGTCACCCCCGGGCCAGACCTGCGATATCTCACCGGCTACGAGGCCGTGCCCCTTGAACGACTCACCTGCCTCATCCTGCCGTCGACGGGCGATCCGCACATGGTCGTACCGGGCCTCGAGGTGCTCGCCGCGCAGGCCAGTCCCATCGGCACCCTGGGCCTTGAGCTCCATGCCTGGGGCGAGACCGATGATCCGGTGTCCATCGTGGCATCGGTGACCTCCGGTGCTCGGACCGTCGGGCTTGACGATCACATGTGGGCCGAGAAGGTCCTGCGCCTTCGTGCAGCCATGCCGACGGTCGCACAGGTCACGGCGGGGCAGGTCATTCATCCCCTTCGCATGCGCAAGGACGCCTTCGAGATCGCCGCCCTCAGGCGAGCCGGCCTCGCCATCGATGAGGTGCACGCTGGGGTGGCCGAACTGCTGCGTCCGGGGCGCACCGAACGAGCTGTCGGACGCGACATCGCCGAGCGCATCATCGCCGTCGGCCACGTCAGCGTCGACTTCGTGATCGTGGCAAGCGGGCCGAATGGGGCCAGTCCCCATCATGAAGTCTCCGACCGAGTGCTCGAGGTCGGTGATGCAGTGGTTGTCGATATCGGCGGGACGATGCCGGACGGCTACTGCAGCGACAGCACCCGCACGTACAGCCTCGGCGATCCCGGGACCGAGTACCGCGACTGGTTCGACGTGCTCGAGCGGGCCCAGGCCACGTCGTGCGCCGCGATCAAGCCGGGCGTGACCTGCGAGGCGGTCGATGAGGCGGGCCGGGCGGTTCTCCGCGATGCGGGCCTCGGCGACCTGTTCATCCACCGGACCGGCCACGGCATCGGACTTGAGACCCATGAGGAGCCGTACATCGTGGTCGGGAATGCGCTCGCCCTCGAGTCAGGCATGGCCTTCAGCGTCGAGCCCGGCTTCTACTCCACGGGACGATTCGGTGCCCGCATCGAGGACATCGTCATCTGCACCGACGATGGCGTCGATTCACTCAACCGGCGTCCGCATGGGCTCGCTGTCATCGAGGTTGGGTGACGTCCACGCCGGAGTCCGGGCCCGCCTGGAAGGGACGCAAGCGAGTCCTGCTCACTGGCGCAGCCATCTACTCGCCCGACCACCCGATGGCAACGTCGATGCTGCTCGACGGCGACCACATCGCCTGGCTCGGTACCGATGAGCAGGCGGATGGCTACCGGCACTCCGTTGACGAGGTCGTCGTCCTGCATGGCGCCCTCGTCACACCCGGCTTCGTCGATGCGCACGTGCACGCGACGAGCACCGGCCTCACCCTCGGCGGCCTCGACCTCAGCAGGGCCGACTCGCTGACGGAGGCCCTGGCCCTCGTCGAAGCAGCCGCTCGCGCCTCCCGTGGGGCGCCCCTGATCGGCCACGGCTGGGATGAGACCCGGTGGCCGGAGGGGCGTCCTCCGACCGGCCAAGAGATCGACCGTGCCAGCTGGGGCAGCCTTGTCTACCTCTCGCGAATCGATGTGCACTCTGCTGTGGTGTCCAGCACCCTGCTCGCCGCAGTGCCGAGCGTGCGCACCCTGGACGGCTTCGGCACCGACGGGGTCGTGTCGCGCGAGGCCCACCACGCCTGCCGCGCCGTTGCCCTGCGCATGATCGGTGCCGCGCAACAGCAGCGGGCTCACCTCGCGACCAGGGCCCATGCAGCGAGCCTGGGCATCGTTGCCATGCACGAGATGGCGGGGCCGGCGATTTCGAGCGCCGACGACCTGCGGGCGCTCCTCGCCTTGAGTGTGGAGGTCCCCGGACCCCTCGTCACCGGCTACTGGGGAGAGATCTCCAGCGCCGGGGGAGTCGAGCAGGCGCGTGAGCTCGGCGCGGTCGGCGCGGCCGGCGACCTGTTCATCGACGGGGCCATCGGTTCGCGCACGGCCTGCCTGCGGCACTCATACCTCGACCAGGAGCAGACCTCGGGTGCCCAGTACCTGACGGAGGCCCAGGTCGTGGACCACGTCCGCGCCTGTGTCGCCGCCGGACTGCAATCCGGCTTCCACGTCATCGGCGACCGTGCCACCGACATCATCATGTCCGCCATGGCGATGGCGGCCGAATCCATCGGGATCGAGCTCCTGCGCAGCGGACGTCACCGGCTCGAGCACGCAGAAATGCTCGACGACGGCCACATCGAGCAAATGGCACGCCTTGGCATGACCGCCAGTATGCAGCCGATGTTCGACGGGCTCTGGGGCTCGGCCGGCGGCATGTACGAGCAACGCCTTGGTTCCGAGCGGGCGGGATCCATGAACCGATTCGCTGACCTTGCTCGCTCCGGGGTGCTCCTGGCTTTCGGCTCTGACAGTCCAGTGACCGATATCGGGCCCTGGCAGGCCGTGCGGGCGGCCGTTCGGCACCACAACCCGGCGCAGCGCGTGTCGAGCGACAGTGCGTTCGAGGCGCACACGAGCGCAGGGTGGCGCGCGGTGGGCATCGACACGACCGGCAGGCTGATCGCAGGTGCGCCCGCGCACTACGTCATCTGGGACACGAAGTCCGAGGACCTTGGCCCCGACCGTCTGCCCCGGCTTTCGCCTGATAGGGAACTGCCGCGCTCCCTGCGAACGGTCGTGTCAGGCGTGGCCGTCCATGACACCGGGGAGGTCGCTGCGCAATGACGCCCCCTCTCGTGTCATGGCGGGTCTCACTCCTCCTTTCGGCCCTCGCTGGCGTTGTCATGTGGTTCTCATTCCCGCCCATTGCCTTCGGCCCCTACGCGGCGGCGGCTGTCGCCCTGCTCGTGGTGGCGCAGTATCGGGCGCCCCTGCGACGCGCATTGCTGTGCGGACTCGTCGCAGGCGTGGTCTTCTTCGGCCTGCTCCTTTCATGGATGCAGGTCGTCGGCATGGATGCATGGGCGCTTCTCGCGTGCTTCAGCGCGTGCTGGATCGCCCTGGTCGGCGTTGGCACGGCCCTGGTGACGCGGCTGCCCGGCTGGCCGGTGTGGGTCGCATCGCTGTGGGTGCTCGAGGAGCTGCTCCGCGGGACAGTGCCGTTCGGCGGGTTCCCATGGGGACACCTCGCCTTCGCCCAGCCCGACACCTCATTCGGCAGGCTCGCCGCTGTTCTCGGACAGCCCGGAGTGACCTTCGCCCTGGCCCTGCTCGGCGGATCGGTCGTCGCCGCCGTCCTGGCCTTCCAGGCCGGCCGCCGACGCAGGTCGGGGGTCTGGGCGACCGTGGCAACGGCCCTCATCGTGCTGCCTGCCCTGATTCCACTCGCGACGGAGGGCGATTCGGAGGGCGGCCCGCCGACCGCGGTCGTGGCGATCGTCCAAGGTGGCACCCCGCAATCGGGCATGGGCGCGATGGACGTCCGCCGAGCAGTGCTCGACAACCACGTGCGCGCAACGATCCGGCTCGGCACCGCAGTCTCGTCCGGGTCCATCGAGCAACCTGACCTCGTCCTGTGGCCCGAGAACAGCACCGACATCGATCCATTCACCCAGGGCGACGCGGCAGCGCT
>WLND01000193.1 GCA_009726075.1 Actinomycetota bacterium | reverse complement strand
CAATCGAGCGAGCAGTGAAGGCTCTGCCGACGACCCTGAAGGGAACCCGAGGAAGTAGCCCGTCGGGCATCCTGTAGTGTTCATCAAGTTCCACAGCACCTGCGGACCGTTAGCTCAGTTGGCTAGAGCGTTCCCCTGACACGGGAGAGGTCACAAGTTCAAGTCTTGTACGGTCCACCCGCAGATGACACGAAAGCCCCCGCGAATCCGCGGGGGCTTTCGTGTGTGCTGCGAGCAGGGTTACGGCGTTCCTCGTCGAAACAGTGCGGCGATGATCGCAACCAGGATCGTGGCGATCAGGATCTGGGTGCCGAATGTCAGCCAGAATCCCCAGGACATTGCATTGCCGACCACCGCCCCGAGGGCCCCGCCAATCACCCCGATGATGATCGTCATGAGGCACCCGATCGGCTGCATGCTCGGGACGAGCAAGCGGGCGATGAGTCCGATCACGATGCCGACGAAGAGGCCACTGAGCAATCCGGTCATTTCCATGAAGCAGACCCAACCACCGCCCACGGATGAACGCAAGCACCCCGACTCCCCGAGCAGAAACGACAGATCACTTGGCCCGGTCGTTTGCACCCGATAGCGGCCCAAACGACCAGTCCCACCTCCCGGTAGGGTCCGTCTGTGAATACCGCCGCCATCACCTTCCTTGTCTTTGCCATCGTCCTCGCCATCTTCGGAACGCTGTTCGCAGCGCTCGGCATGTCGAATGAGCGCGCCTATTGGTCGCAGCGCGACACGCACGGGGACCCGCGCCGCGATGCCACCCGCTTCAGCGCCATCGTCAAGCAGACCTGGCACTTCGCCGCGGGCGAATATCGAGCACCCCTGCGGGTTGCAGCGATCGGCGTTGTCCTGTGGTGGGTCGCTATCGCATGCTTGGTCATCGCCGTGATCCTCGAGGTCACGTCCACCTGATCGACACACAACTGCCCAACGGCCAAAGACCGAAGGCGGACGCGCGTTGCTGCGCGTCCGCCTTCGGTCTTTCTTGTCGGGCTGACAGGACTTGAACCTGCGACCTTCCGGCCCCCAGCCGGACGCGCTACCAAACTGCGCCACAGCCCGATGCTCAGGCGACTTCGCCACCTTCGCGATGAAACCCTATCTCAGTGCCACCGTGCGGTTGTCATCGCCGGGAGCGCTTCTCGCGGACGCGCATGATGATCCTGATCGGCGTACCCGGAAACTCGAACTCCTCGCGCAGTCGACGCTCGATGAAACGCCGATATCCCGCCTCGAGGAACCCGCTCGTGAAGAGGGCAAATGTGGGCGGACCCACCGAGACCTGGGCGCCGAACAGGATTCTCGGCTGCTTTCCCCCACGCAGCGGATGCGGGTGCCCCTGAGCCAATTCGCCCAGAAACTGGTTCAGACGACCGGTCGAAATCCTCGTCTCCCAAGAAGCCAGTGCAACCTCAAGGGCGAAGGGCAGTTTGTCCACGTGCCGCTTCGTCTTGGCCGAAATATTGACCCGCGGGGCCCAGGGCACCTGCACGAGGTCCCGGTCGATCTCACGCTCGAGGTAGTGACGACGCTCTTCGTCAGTGAGGTCCCACTTGTTGTAAGCGAGGACGAGTGCCCGACCGGACTCGATCACCATGGAGATAATCCGGACGTCCTGCTCGCTCAGCGGTTCGTGCGCGTCGATGAGGACGATCGCAACCTCGGCCCGGTCCAGGGCCGCCTGGGTGCGCAGGGTCGCGTAGTACTCGTGACCGCTCGCCTCCTTGGCCCTCCGCCGGATGCCCGCTGTGTCGACGAACCACCAGAACTGGTCGCCGAGCTTTACCAGCTCGTCGACAGGGTCGACCGTGGTGCCCGCCACATCGTCGACGACCACTCGCTCTGATCCGGCAAGGGCGTTGAGCAGTGACGACTTGCCCACATTCGGCTTGCCGAGCAGGGCCACCCGCCGAGGTCCGCCCGCCCGGGATGCACCGTGGCCCTCTTCAGGCAGCATCTTCACGATCTTGTCGAGGAGGTCACCGGAGCCGCGGCCGTGGAGCGCAGAGACCGTGTGTGGCTCGCCGAGGCCCAAACCCCACAGGGACGCCGCCTGAATCTCGGTTGCGGCATCGTCAGCCTTGTTCGCCACGAGCAGCACGGGCTTCTTGGCGCGTCGGAGAACCTTGACGACCGCTTCGTCGGTATCCGTTGCCCCGACGGTCGCGTCGACGACGAACATCACTGCATCGGCGTCATTGATTGCCCGCTCCGCCTGGGCTGCGATCTGAGCCGCCATACCCCGCGCCTTGCGCTCCCATCCGCCCGTGTCGATGAGCATGAAGCGCTTGCCATTCCACTCGCCCTCATACGTCACGCGGTCGCGGGTAACACCCGGAACGTCCTCGACGACGGCCTCGCGGCGCCCGATGATGCGATTGACGAGCGTTGACTTGCCGACGTTGGGGCGGCCGACGACCGCGAGAACCGGTAGTCCCGGGGATCCCTGCCGAGTCAGCTCCTCGAGCTCGACGTCGAAGTCGCCGAATTCCGCACGCGCGGCCGCGAGGGCAAAGGCGAGGGCCGATCCGTCGACCTCGCCCTCGTCATCAGCAGCCTCCGAGTCACCGGCACCGATAACCTCCTCAACGGACTCATCGTCGCCATCCATGGCGATCCAGTTGTCGCTCACCTGCTGCTCCTCATCGATTGATCACCCGCCGGGTCGACGGGGCCGTGCTCGCAGGTGCGCGTCTGCGACGATTTGTCGCACGCGCTCCCCTGCGTCCAGCACCACACGCTCAGCGCAGGGATCTCCCGATGTCGGGATGAGGGAGGCCGGCGAGAAGACGACATCGATCCTGGTCCCGGGGGCCGGAGGATCGGTCGGCACTCGACCGGCGGCCCCGATCACGACGACGGGGACAACAGGCGCATTGCTTATGGCGACTAAGTATCCCACGGGCGGGCTACTTCCAAGGACAGCAACGGCACCGCCCTCCATAAGCAGTGCTTGAGCCATGCGGGCAGCCCCGATACCCGCTCCGACACGGGGAATATCGCCGATTAAGCGCAGGCCTCGAGCCGGCAGTGCCATCTGGACAGCGTCTCCGCCGATCACATGGACGGGCCGGCAAGCCATGGCCTTGATGACAGCGCCGGCAAGAATCTCAGGACAGTGGCCAACGATGAGAACCGGACCCGCAACCGGGAGATGCTCGAGGCCGATGACGCGGATTCGGTACATCGCCCGCAAGGCGAGGCCACCGAGGTTGCGGGCGTTCGCCGCACGCCGCGCGAACAGCCTCCTATCGCCCGACGGCGCACTCATGAGGCCCGTTCGAGCACCAACTCGCAGACCAGGTCGATGACCTCGGCCAGCGTCAGATCGGTGGTGTCTACCACGACCGCATCATCAGCCTGGGTCATCGGCGATGCCGCCCGACCTGCGTCGAAGGCATCGCGACGAGACAGGGCCGCCTCTGTCGCCGACACGGACTGTTCGCCGACCGGGGCACCGCCGGCCTGCTCCCGAGCCCTCCTCAGCGCCCTCGTTGCCGCGTCCGCGGTGAGGAAGATTTTGAGATCGGCCGCCGGCAGAACGACCGAACCGATATCGCGGCCCTCCACCACGATGCCAATCCCCGCACCGACCGCATGATCGGCTTGATCCCGTTGAATCGTCACTAGGCGCTCTCGGACGGACGGGACCGCGCTCACCGCACTCACCGCGTCGGTCACCGCTGCGTCGCGAACGGGCTCAGCGACATCGGTGCCGTCGACCTTGATCGTGGGCGCAGCCGGGTCGGTACCGCTGGCGATCAGGGGCCGGCTCGCGTAGGCCGCCACCGCCGCTGCGTCGTCGGGGTCGATGCCCGCCTTCAGCACTGCCCAGGTCATGGCCCGGTACATCGCGCCGGTATCGAGGTACCGGTAACCCAGTCGCGTCGCGACCCCACGGCACACGGACGACTTACCCGATCCTGCAGGACCATCAACTGCCACGACACTGACCATGGCGCAGAGCCTAGCCGCGGACGTCGAATCCCTTCGTCCGCAAGGCGTCCTCGAGGGCGCCGACCGATTCGGGTCGAACCGCGAGCTCCACGAGGCCGCTCTGCCGCCCGAGCACGTGCTCGATTCGTATGTCCTCGAGGTTGACCGCCGTCTCCCCCACCGCAGTGAACAGTCGCCCGAGTTCACCGGGCCTATCCGCCAGCATGACGGCCACCTCGCTGTATGCCGACGCGACCGCCCCATGCTTGCCCGGAATCCGCTGGCGGCCCCGCGCCCCACTGACGAGTTCGTCGGTCACAACCTGGACCTTGTCGAGATCGCCGCTGGCAACAGCGCGGAGGGCGGCGACAGCCTGCTGGAGGTCAGCCAGGATGCCGTCGAGGACATCGGCGACGGGTGCTGCATTGACGCCGAGGATGTCGGTCCACAGGCCGCTGTCCGACCCCGCAATGCGCGTCATGTCCCGAAGGCCCTGCCCGGCAACCCTGACATAGGCGTCGTCTGCTGCCACGAGCTGCGCTGCCAGGATACTCGAAAGCAGTTGCGGCGTATGGGAAACCAGGGCTACGGCACGGTCATGCTCGACCGCCGTCATCTCAAGCGAGTAGGCGCCGCAGGTGCTCACAAGTTGCGCTACCTGCTGGATGCGCTCGGGCGCGGT
>WLND01000192.1 GCA_009726075.1 Actinomycetota bacterium | reverse complement strand
GACGGCGACCGAGAACCAGGTGAGCTGCGCGTATACGTCAGGGGTCGGCACTGGGGCGTCGTTGCGCTCGGCGCGTAGCGCGGCAGCCACGTCGATGCGGTAGATCATGACGAGGCCGAGGATGGTCAGGAGGGTGGCGACGGGCAGGATGATCGGATCGGCGAATGTTGCCCATCGCCGCACCACGACGTGCATCGCCAGTGCGAGGATGCCAACCACGCCGACGGTGATCCATAGGCGCGGGGTCATGCCCTCACTGGTTGCCCAGCCCACCTGCAGGGTGCCGAAGACGCCGATGACCCAGGCGCCGATGAGGAGGGCCAGCTCGACGTTGCGGCGGTTCTGCTGCCGGGCCGGCGACGAGCTGGTCAGCCCAGCACTCACGGGCTGACGCCGGGGCAGCCCACCGGGGCGGTCGGGCCCACGCATGAGGCCGCCCGGTCGCGAAGCTCGACGACGATGCGATCCGCGTCGGAGCGGTTCGCCGCGGGGATGCCCTTGCTCACGAGTTCCTGGTCGAAGAGCGGCAGCGTGCCGACGTTGAGCCCGGAATCCGAGGCGACCGAGGAGAGCTCTGCCCCGAGCAGCGAGCCCTGCACCCCGTTGTAGATCGCGACCGTGCCGGTGCCTGCGCTGCCTTGCACCGCGACGTACCAGCGGGAGGCCAGCCAGTTGGCGGTGACGACCCAGGCCAGGGCCGCGACCGACCCAACGATCAGCACGGTGATCACTGCGATGACCCACGGGCGACGACTCCGGCGAACGCCCGGGTTGGCACTGGCCGGTGGTTGACCGTCGCGTCGACCTTCGCCTGTCGCGTGTGGTGCGGCGTTGTCGGGGTCGTGCTGGGCGTCGCGCGGAAACGCGACATTCGGCAGCTGCACGCGCACCCGTGGCTCGCCGGCCGCCCCGACGACGACCGGCATAACGCCGAGGTCTTCGTCCTGCGCGCTCTCCACCACATCGGCAATCACGACCGTGACATTGTCTGGGGCGCCCCTCTCGAGGGCGAGGTCGACGAGCCTGGTGACCGCCCCGGTCGGATCGGCCTCGCGCATTGCTGCGGCGATCTCCTCGAGTGACATGACCCCGGACAGGCCGTCCGAACACAAGAGATAGCGGTCTCCCACTCGCGCCTCGCGAACCGACAGGTCCGGCTCGACCGGATTCAGGCCGTCGAGCGCACGCATGATGAGCGAGCGCCGGGGATGGACCGCGGCCTCCTCCTCGGTGATCCGCCCGGCATCGACGAGGGTCTGCACGTAGGTGTGGTCGTGGGTCAGTTGCGTGAGCCCGCCTTCGCGCATCAGATAGGCGCGCGAGTCGCCGACGTGGACGATCGCGATGCGCTCGCCGAGCCAGTAGATGCAGGTCACGGTGGTGCCCATGCCCGCGAGATCGGCGTCGGCGGCGATGACCGCGCGGATCGACTGGCCGGTGTCGTCGATCGCCTCCGCGAGGGCCGCCAGTACGTCGCCCGGCTGCGGGGGTGACAACTCGAGCTGTGCCAGGGTCGCGACTGCGGTGGCCGAGGCCAGCTCGCCGGCAGCATGCCCGCCCATACCATCGGCCACGACGAGGAGCCGCGGGCCCGCGTAGCCGGAGTCCTCGTTCCCGCGGCGAACCAGCCCGACGTCGGAGCGGGCGGCGTAGCGCAGACGGAGAGTCATTGGATGTCCTACTTCTGCAACTGGAGCGTGGTGCGCCCCACCCGTAGGGGAGCGCCCACCGTGAGGACGGTGGGTGACGTGATGCGCGAGCGGTCGATCCAAGTGCCGTTGGTGGACCCGAGATCCTCGACCAGCCAGGACCCCTCCGCCGCATACACGCGCGCGTGGCGGCTGGACGCGTAGTCGTCCTCGATCACGAGGGTCGAGTCAGCCGCGCGACCGATCGTGACCTGCGCCGTGGATAGGGGGATCACGGTGCCGGTCAGGGGGCCCTCGATCACGACGAGTTTGCTGCCACGGGCCTTCGACTGCTTCGTCGATCTCGAAAGCTTGGGCGCCTTGACGGGCCTTCGACGGACTTGGCCGGCGGGACGCGCATCGGCAGGCTGACGGAGGTCACGCCGCAGCACGAGCACCGTGGCGATCACGAACGCCCAGAGCATTGCGAGGAACGCGAGCCGGGCGAACGTAAGCCCTAGCTCCGACACGGATCACCCATTCCGGAACACCATGGTCGTCGAGCCGAGCAGGATCTCGGTGCCGTTCTCGACCGGGATCTCGGTGATGCGGTTGCCGTTGACGAATGTTCCGTTGGTCGAGTTGAGGTCGCGAAGGAGGACCGGGGATCCGAGGACGATCTCGCAGTGATTACGGCTTGTGCCAGGGTCGTCTATGCGGATATCGGCATCGCTGCCGCGCCCGAGCCGGGTGATGCCGCGGACGAGCGGGTAGGCGACCTCGCCGACGATGAGTCTGGGCTGTGCACGAACGACGTCATCGACGGGCGACGGACGGCCCTGGGAGTGGATCTCGGCGCGTGCCTCGCTGCGCACCCGGAAGATGCCGGTCTCGAGCTCGACGTCTTCGCCGAAGCTGACCGTGACAGCGCCGAGCAGGGTGTAGCGCTGCTGGGCTCCGTAGTCGGTGACGAGGGTGGCCAACTCGGACTGCAACGCCTCATGGAACGGGGTGAGCCGGTCGAAGTCGTGCTCGGAGAGCTCGATCTGGAACACATTGGGAATGATCGTGCGATCGCGGTCGACAACGGCCGCGCGATCGTCGATCTCACGCTGGAGGGCGGCGGCGATCTCGACCGGCTGGACCTCTGCCTTGAAGGCTCGCGCGAAGGCGCCGTTGACAAGGCGGTCGAGGGAGTCCTCGAATCGTTCGAGCAGACCCACGACATCCTCCAAACGACTTCAGGGGTGACCAAACAGGGCACGGGCAGATACTCGTCAAAGAGTAGCCCGAGGACGGCCCGCAGTGCGTCCCCCGCACCGGCAGGGGAGTGCTACCCTTCACAGGCTGATGGCGGCTTGCTGCCAAGGCGCGAGTGGCGGAATAGGCAGACGCGCAGCGTTCAGGTCGCTGTATCCGAAAGGGTGTGGGGGTTCAACTCCCCCCTCGCGCACAGAATGCTGGGAGATCTCCCAGCACCTGAGGGGCCGGTCGACGACCGGCCCCTTCGCGTTGCCCGGCACTGGCGCATCCCCACGCGGGAGTCGGTGGCGAGAAGAGAAGCCAGCATTACCTGCGCGCATCAATGGCGGGGGCGGATGACAGTCGCTACTCTCTGCCAATGTCGATCTCGAGACGACGTCTCCTAGGTGCCTCAGCGGTGGCCGCAGCCGGGCTTGGCATCGCCGGCGGCAGCGGTTCTGCCGTCTTCGCGGCTGGGACCCGCAGCCAACCAACGCCTTCAACCGGTCCGATCTGGCGCAGTTCGAACGGGGTCCTCACTGGGACCTTGACCATGCAGCCAGGCACAGCGCGAGTGGCGGGCAACCCCCTTGCTGGCGTCTCGAGCTACAACGGCACCTTCGCCGGCCCCACCATGGTGGTTCGCCCGGGCGATCGACTTGACCTGACGCTTCAAAATCGCCTGTCGACCCCATCGAACCTGCACTTCCACGGACTCCATGTGTCCCCCCGCGGCCACGAGGACAACGTCTTCCTCGACATCCCGCCGGGCTATGACTTTCGCTACCGAGTCGACATTCCCCTGGATCATGCGTCTGGGCTCTACTGGTACCACCCGCATCGGCATGGATACGTGTATGCGCAGGTGTACTCAGGGCTCGCCGGCCTCATCGTGATCGAGGGCGGCGCTGCCGCCTACCCGCAGGTGGCTCCGCTGCGGCGCCGATTCCTCAATATTCGCAACATCGGCATCGAGAACCTCGGAGCGCAGCAGACCTTCGTCCCCCCGTCGAAGGTCACCATTGGCCAGATGGTGACCCTGGTGAACGGTGCCTATCAGCCGAACATCGACATGCGTCCCGGAGAAACGCAGTTCTGGCAGATAGCGAACACGTCCGCGGGGGCCTATTGGAAGCTGCGCATCCCCGGTGCCACATTCCAGGTCATCGAAGAGGACGGCGTCCCGACCTGGCGAACCTGGACCCCTGACACGGTATTCATGCCGCCGGGCAAGAGGTTCGGCGTACTCGTGACCGCTCCGGCGATGCCGGTTGAGACCATCCTCATGACCGAGGCATTCACGCAGGGTCCTGCCTGGCCGTGGCCCGAGGCAACCCTCGCGTCGGTGTCGGTTAGCGGGCCGCGGGACGCGCCGGTTGTGCTGCCGGATGTCATGGCGGCGAGGCCGGCTCATCTTGATGAACCGGTCGCGAGGCAGCGGGTGCTGACCTTGGGCTCGACGTCCCACACTCCGCCGCCACCGGATTTCTGGTTCGACGGCGTGCCGTATCAGAACATCACGATGGAAAACGTCATCACGGCTACGGTCGGCACGACCGAGGAATGGATCATCAAGAACACCGACACACTCGCCCACAGCGGGCGGGCGGAGAATCACCCATTCCACCTGCACGTCAACGGCTTCTGCGTCGTCGACTCCGGGGAGTTCGACCCGGCGACCGGAACCATCCTCACGCGCGTACCGGCTGATCCGCGTGGGGAGATGGACACCCTCAGCATCCCCCCGGGGCACTGGGCGCGCATCCGCATCCGCTTCGCCGATTACGTGGGCCGCACTGTGTT
>WLND01000191.1 GCA_009726075.1 Actinomycetota bacterium | reverse complement strand
CGCTGGCCGATCGTGAAAGCGAAGGTGCCGTTGTGCTCAGCGAGGACGTCACCGGTTGCCGCATCGACGATCTCGCCCGGCATGCTTCCGAGTCTGCTTTCGAGGAACCCCGCCGTATCACCGTCCGGAATGAAGCAGATGTCGTGACTATCGGGCTTCTTGGCAACAAGGAGACCTCGCTGCTCCGCCTCAGCACGGACATCGGCCTTCACATCATTGCCAAGCGGAAACAGTGCATGCTCGAGTTGCCACGCTTGGAGCACCCCGAGGACGTACGACTGGTCCTTGGCGCTATCGACTGCTCGGTGAAGCTCTGCCCCATGCACCCCCTGGACGATCTGCGCGTAGTGCCCGGTCGCAACGGCATCGAAATCCATGGCCATTGCCCTATCGAGCACCGCGCTGAACTTGATCTTCTCGTTGCAGCGCAGACACGGATTCGGCGTTCGGCCCTGCACATACTCGTCGACGAAGTCCGCGATGACGTCTTCGGCAAACCTCGCAGAGAAATCCCACACATAGAACGGGATACCGAGCATGTCGGCCACCCGCCGCGCATCACGCGCATCGTCGAGGGTGCAGCAGCCGCGCGACCCAGCGGTGTCGGCGTGGGACTTGCGAGACAGCGCCAAGTGCACGCCGACGACTTCATGTCCGGCGTCGATCATGCGAGCGGTTGCGACTGCGGAGTCAACCCCGCCCGACATCGCGGCGATTACTTTCATGGGCGCATGCCTAGAGCACGGGGGCGGACGTTGCTGACGCTGGAGCACCGGCGACTGCCATGCGCACGGGCGCAGGTGCCATGCGCACAGACGCAGGTGCCATGCGCACAGACGCAGGTGCCATGCGAGCACATGTGGCACACAGCGACATGGCGGCGCCCCGTAGAGAGCGGCGTCACGAGCGCGACCGGACGGACAGGCTGCCGGCTCGCTCGGCTCGCTCGACCACGGCGGGAAGCGACGCGACGACCAGATCGATATCGCGCTGGGAACTCTCACGACCAACGCTGAATCGAAGCGATGCGCGGGCAGTTCGCTCATCGACGCCCATGGCCAGCAGCACGTGGCTCGGCTCGGGAATCCCTGCGGTGCAGGCTGACCCTGTTGAGCAGTCAACGCCTGCAGCGTCCAGCAGCATGAGGAGGGCATCGCCTTCGCAACCGGGGAAGGAGAAGTGCGCATTGCCCGGCAGGCGCCCGCCATCCGCGAGATCTGGATCCCCGTTCAGGATGGCACCCGGCACGACCGCGAGAACTCGGGCGACGAGGTCGTTTCGCAGTTCGCGAACCATCGCCTCATGGTCGGCCTGCTGGGTCACAGCGTGATCCACCGCGACCGCAAAGCCCGCGATTGCCGGGGCGTCCAGGGTGCCCGAACGGATGTCGCGCTCCTGACCGCCCCCGTGCAACACGGGAGTCACGGCCATCGCGGGGTCGAGCACGAGCGCCCCAACCCCGAAGGGCCCACCTACCTTATGGCTACTGATGGTCACGGCGTCGGCGCCCACGTCGGCGATATTCATCGGAATCTGCCCCAACGCCTGCACCGCATCGGTGTGAAAGGGCACGCCGGCGGCCCGGCACCGTGCGGCGATCTCTTTCACCGGCTGCACCGTACCGACCTCGTTGTTGGCCCACATCACCGTGGCAAGGGCCACGTTGCCTCGACCGAGTGCCTCGTCAATCTGGGCCAGGCTGACGCGGCCAACGGAGTCAACCTCCAGCCAGTTGATGCACGCGCCCTCATGCGATGCCAGCCACTCGACCGGATCGAGCACGGCGTGATGCTCGATGGATGACGCGAGGACCATTGCCCCCGGGGCCAAGGCCGCCTGTCGCCGCCAGTAGATGCCCTTGACCGCGAGGTTGTTGGCCTCAGTGCCCCCGGATGTGAAGATGATCGAGCTTGGACGGGTACCAAGGCTTGCCGCGATTGTCTCCCGGGCCTCTTCGACGATCTGCCGCGCAGCCCGCCCGGAAGCATGGAGCGACGACGGATTGCCAGCGGACTCGGAGACTTCGAGCCACCGTTGCCGAGCAGCAGGAAGCATGGGCGTTGTCGCGGCATTGTCGAGATATGCCCGGTCCGTCACGAGACCCCATCGTAGTCGGGAGACGGCCGCAACTCCTCTGGATGCAGCCGACGCTGGCGCAACCCCTCGGGAAGCAGCGGACGCTGGCGAGCGACGGCAGTGGCCTCTCGCCCAAGACCGAGAGGGTGCGACAGCGCCCCACGAGGGTGGACCATCACGTCGCCAGCGCGCGAACCACTTACGCCGAGCGCTTGCCGATCTCGTCGGTGAGCTGCGGCACGACAGCGAATAGGTCGCCGACGACTCCGTAGTCCGCGAGCTCGAAGATCGGGGCTTCGGCATCCTTGTTCACGACAATGATCGTCTTGGACGTCTGCATCCCGGCCCGGTGCTGAATCGCGCCACTGATGCCGTTGGCGATGTACAGCTGCGGCGAGACCGTCTTGCCTGTCTGGCCCACCTGGTACTGATGGGGATACCACCCGGCATCGGTGGCGGCGCGCGATGCGCCGACCGCTGCGTGCAGGCTGTCGGCGAGTGCCTCGATGACCGCGAAACCCTCGGTGCTGCCCACCCCGCGGCCACCCGAGACAACGATTGCGGCCTCGGCCAATTCAGGTCGTCCGCCCTTCGTGGCGACGGTTGAGCCGGTCACGGTCGCTTTCTTGGCAGCGTCGGAGAGTTCGATGGCGACATCCGAGCGGACGGCAGCACCCGCGCCCGCGACGGGGGGCGTCGAGTTCGGCCGGACGGTGAAGATCGGAGTCCCGGACGTAACCGTCGAGTGCACGACCGTAGACCCGCCGAAGACGGACTGCGTCGCGACAAGGTCAGCAGAGATGGCGACAGCATCGGTGATGACTCCGGAGTTGATCCGCACGGCCAGACGACCGGCAGTCTCCTTGCCGTCTGCGCTCGATGCGACGAGCACCGCGACCGGAGCCTTCATCCCCACGAGGTGCGCGAGCACCTCTGCGCCCGGTGCAACCGGGTGGGCCGCATGTGCCTCATCGCCAGCGACATAGACAGTCTGGGCGCCGAACTCCGCCAGCACCGCCGCGGCAGCATCTGAGTAACCGGGTCCGATCCAGACAGCGCTCGGCTCGCCGAGGCTGCGTGCCAGCGTCAGCAGTTCAGTGGTCACCTTCTTGACAGCGCCGTCAGACTGCTCGACGAGAACCAGGACTTCACCCATGATCAAGACTCCTTCGCAGTGTTGTGCAGAACTCAGATGAACTTCTGGTCGGTGAGGAACTCGGCGATGTTCACGCCGCCCGCGCCCTCGTCGACGACGACGATACCGGCCGCCTTCGGGGGCCGAGCAGCGAAATCGACGACGGAACTCCACGCTGCGCTCGCGCCCAGCTTGGCCGCATCAAGGCCAGCATCCGACACGGACAGGGTCTCGACCGGCTTCTTCTTCGCAGCCATGATGCCCTTGAAGGATGGGTACCGTGGCTCGTTGATCTTCTCGACGACACTGAGCACGACCGGCAGGGTCGCCGAAACGGTGTCGAATCCGGAGTCAGTGACGCGCTCGATCGTGAGCGAGGTTCCGTCCAGGTCGACCTTCTGCGCGAAGGTGAGCTGGGCAACGCCAAGACGCTCAGCGACCATGGCGGGCACCACGCTCATGCGTGCGTCGGTTGACTCGGAACCGAAGATGATGAGGTCGAAGCCGCGGCCGCCGAGCACCTCGGCGAGGGCGTAGGACGTGGCGAGGGCGTCTGAACCGTGCAGGGCGTCGTCGACGAGGTGGACGCCGGCATCGGCCCCCATGCTCAGCGCCTTGCGGATCGTCTCGGCTGCCCGGTCGGGGCCCATGGTCACGATGGTGACCTCTGCGCCATGCGCCTCGCCCAGACGCAGCGCCTCCTCGACGGCGTACTCATCGAGCTCGTTCATGACGCCGTCCGCGGCATCGCGGTCAAGGGTCGAATCATCAACCCGAAGCTTCTTCTCCGCCCACGTATCCGGTACCTGCTTCACACACACAGCGATCTTCACGTGAGCCCTCTCGTAAATGTACGGCCAACTGAGACCGAATTCTGTCTGGGATGATGGTGCGCTGTCAAGGCATTTCACTCACGGACCGCTCATGATCCGAGGAAATCCTTGACACTGCCCCCTAATGACCGTACTAATGTGCCAGTGCCGAGGGCCGGTCGCTCAACGGCTGATCCACTGCACGACAACTCCACGTTCCAGTTTCTCGGCACGTTCCACGTCCCCTGCACGTCCACTGCACGTCCACTGCAAGTCCACTGGGAGCAAATCGGGAAGGCGGTGCGCGGTGTCCCGAGGCCAGGCGACGGCGTACCAGACGCTCGCCACCGAACTGCGAACTGCGATCCTTCAAGGCAAGTACCCCGATGGCATGGCACTGCCGACCGAGGCCGAACTCGTCGAGCAGCATCACCTGAGCCGCCAGACCGTCCGGCGCGCCTTCCAAGAGCTCGTCGCCGACGATCTTGTCTACCGGGTGCCCGGACGAGGTACCTTCGCCTCTCCCACAGACCGTCCTTACCTGCGCCAATTCGGGTCCATTGAGGAACTGATGGGCCTTTCACTCGACACGGAACTCGAGTTGCTCGAGCCGTTGAGCCCGCGTGTCGATGTCGCGGCCGCCGGCCGGTTGCGGGCAAATGCCGACGTTGTGAGCACCCTTCGATTT
>WLND01000190.1 GCA_009726075.1 Actinomycetota bacterium | reverse complement strand
GCAGTGCCAGGCTCCGCGAATGGTCGAGAACTTCCTCGACGTCGCACACTTCGGCGTGCTCCACGCGGGTAATTTCGGCAACCCCGATATCGAGATCGTCGATCCGTACCGTCCCGTCACCGACCTCGCCGACTACTCGATCACCTTCAACTTCCCCTACCTCACGCGTGATCGATGGTCTCCGCCCGTCGACGGCAAGCCGGCCACCCGCTTCGTCGACTACGAGTACCGAGCCGAGCTTCCCTTCGCCTGCTGGATCAAGGGTGCGGGCAAGGACGACATCGCCTACTACACCTACATCGCGGTCTGCCCGATCTCGGCGCAGGAGACGAGAGTGTTCTGGGTCACGGCCTTTCCGAACTCGCTCGTCTATACGGGCGCCGAACTCGATGCGGGGTTCATCCCGTTCTTCGAGGAGGACCAGCGCATCGTCGAGCGCCAGCGTCCCGAATGGCTACCGCTCGACCTCGGCGCCGAGCTGCAGATGAGCTTTGACAAGATCGCTGTTGCCTACCGCACGTCGCTCAGCGAGCTCGGGTTCCCGGTTCTCCACTTTCCGAGGACCCGAGTGAGCCAGACTGCTGACCGGCTCGGCAGCGCCGCGAAGCCCGCACATGAGGAGTCCACGTGAGTTCGACCGACGCGAACCCGACCGGGCCGGCCGCCGTCCCGATAGAGGCGGTGCCCATGAATGCGGTGCCCATCAAGGCGGTGCCGCTGCGGCATCCGGGGCGCTGGGTGACCGTTGTCGTGATTCTGGTCCTGGTGGGGATGTTCGCCAGTGCCCTTGTGAGCAACCCGCTGTTCCAGTGGGATGTCGTGGCGCAGTACTTCACCTCCGAGACCATCCTCAAGGGCGTTGTCCAGACGCTCATCCTCACGTTTGTCGCCATGGCCGTGGGCATCGTGCTCGGCGTGATCCTGGCCATCATGCGACTGTCGCCCAGCCCAGTGCTGTCGACCCTGAGCTGGGTCTACATCTGGTTCTTCCGTGGCACGCCGGTGCTCGTCCAGCTGATCTTCTGGTTCAACCTCGCGGCGCTGTTCCCCGAGCTGTCGATCGGGATCCCCTTCGGTCCGACCTTCTTCTCGGTCGAGACGAATGCCGCGATCACGCCGTTCGTCGCGGCGATCCTGGGCCTGGGCCTGAACGAGGCGGCCTACATGGCCGAGATTTCGCGGGCCGGCATTCAGTCGGTGAACGAGGGCCAGGTCGAGGCAGCTCATGCGCTCGGTATGCGCCGACTGCTCACCATGCGCCGGATCGTCCTGCCCCAGGCAATGCGAGTGATCATCCCGCCGGCTGGCAACGAGACCATCGGCATGCTCAAGACCACGTCGCTCGTCAGCATCGTGACCCTGCCCGAATTGCTCTACTCGGCCCAGTCGATCTACTCGCGCACCTTCCAGACGATTCCGCTGCTCATCGTCGCGAGCCTCTGGTACCTCGTCATGACCTCTGTCCTCACCGTCGGGCAGTACTACATCGAACGGCACTTCGGGAAGGGCAACGCCCGGAACGCACCGCCCACAGCCTGGCAGCGGCTGCGGCGCAACTTCTTCCGATTCCATTCACCGCCGCCTGAGGCCCCCGCTTCGAGCGTCACGAGTTCGGTCGGGGGCATCAGATGAGCGTGCCAGGGGTGAACAGCGGGCAGCCGATGGTGAAGAGCGAGCAGGTGCACAAGAGTTTCGGGCACCTGGAGGTGCTGAAGGGCATTGACCTCGAAGTCGCCCCCGGCGAGGTGTGCTGCCTCGTGGGCCCGT
Organism: Actinomycetota bacterium; assembly: GCA_009726075.1. GTDB lineage: Bacteria > Actinomycetota > Actinomycetes > S36-B12 > S36-B12 > WLND01. The sequence goes on along the minus strand of WLND01000190.1, from coordinate 2,945 downwards.
CCGGCTCGGGCAAGTCGACCTTCCTGCGGTGCATCAACCACCTCGAGCGCATCGACTCCGGTCGACTCTCGGTCGATGGGGAGCTGATCGGATACCGGGAGCAGGGGGGCAAGCTCTACGAGCTCCATGAGAAGGACGTGGCTCGCAAGCGGCAGGAGATCGGCATGGTCTTCCAGTCGTTCAATCTCTTCCCGCACATGACTGCCCTGGCGAACATCATGGAGGCCCCGATTCGCGTGAAGCGCGAGAGCGCATCGGTCGTCCGCGAGAGATCCACGAGGCTCCTTGACCGGGTGGGACTTTCCCACAAGGCCGACGTCTACCCCAACCAGCTGTCGGGCGGCCAGCAGCAGCGGATCGCGATTGCCCGAGCACTGGCGATGGAGCCGAAGCTCATGCTCTTCGATGAGCCGACCTCGGCCCTGGACCCCGAACTGGTGGGCGAGGTCCTCGACGTCATGCGTCAGCTCGCCGACGACGGCATGACGATGATCGTCGTCACCCATGAGATGGGGTTCGCCCGCGAGGTCGGCGACAATCTCGTGTTCATGGATGGCGGGGTCGTCGTCGAAAGCGGTCACCCTCGTGATGTGGTGGCCAATCCCCAGCATGAGCGCACGCAGGCCTTTCTCTCGAAGGTGCTGTGATGACCGGCTTCGACACCCTGTGGGCCGAGCTCGAGCCGATCGGGCGCCACGCCTCGACCGGGGGATACCGGCGATATGCCTACGATCAGGCCGAACTCGAATGCCGCGAATGGTTCACGTCCACGGCGCAGGCACGTGGACTCGATGTCGAGGTCGACCGCAACGGCAATCTCTGGGCCTGGTGGATCCCCCCGGGGGTGTCAGCCGAAGCCCCCGCGCTCGTCATCGGCTCCCACCTCGATTCGGTTCCAGACGGAGGCGCCTTCGACGGGCCGCTCGGCGTGGTCTCGTCGTTCGCCGCTCTCGACGCGGCTCGCGGCGGTGGCCTGGCGCCCGTGGGCCCGATCGCCGTGGTTGCCTTCGCCGACGAGGAGGGCGCGCGCTTCGGCATCGCCTGTGCTGGCTCACGCCTGATGACCGGTCAGTTGCATCCCGACAAGGCCCGGGCCCTGGTGGGCCGCGACGGTGCGACGATGGCCGAGGCGATGGACGCGGTCGGGCACGACTCGTCGGGCCTCGGCCGCGACGACGAACGCATGGCTCGCATCGCGATGTACGTCGAGCTCCACGTCGAGCAGGGGCGGTCGCTCATCGACCAGCAGGCGTCCGTCGGCGTCGCGACCTCGATCTGGCCCCACGGGCGATACCGCTTCACCTTCCGAGGCGTTGCAGACCATGCGGGCACCACGCGCATGGAGGATCGCCACGACCCGATGATCGCCTTTGCCCGCACCGTGCTGAGCGCGGATGCCAGTGCCCGATTAAGCGAAAGTCGGGCCACCTTCGGTCGTCTCGAGGTGGAGCCGAACGGCACCAACGCGATTCCGTCGGTGGTCCGGGCCTGGCTCGACGCCAGGGCCCGCGATCAGGGTGTCCTTGATGAGATGCTCGAACGCATCACTGCCGATGCCGCCTCCGGAGCCCTGGCGAATGGCACCCAGGTCGACGTCACCGCTGAGTCGGTGTCCGGGATCCTCGAGTTCGATGAGGACCTGCGTGACCGGCTGGCCAGGCTGATCGCTTCGGAGCAGGGCGTTGACACGATTCCCGTGCTGCCGACCGGAGCTGGCCACGATGCCGGCATCCTCTCGGCCGCCGGCATCCATACGGCCATGATCTTCGTCCGCAACCCGACCGGTGTCTCGCACTCGCCGCACGAGCATGCTGAGCGCGATGACTGCCTCGCCGGCGTCGAGGCACTGACCGCAGTGCTCCGGGAGTTCGCCTGATGCAGGTCTTCAGGTGCTCGTCGGCCTGGATTGGCGATCGCGTGCGGAGCGACGTCGACATCACCGTCGACGATGCCGGTCGCATCGCGGGTATCGACGCGGTGGCATCTCGCCCCGGGCTCAACGTCGTGGCGCTGCCCGGGGTCGTGCTTCCGGGGTTTGCGAACGCTCACTCCCACGCATTCCATCGGGCGCTGCGCGGTCGCACCCACGGTGACGGGGGCACCTTCTGGACGTGGCGCGAACGCATGTACGAGGTGGCCGGGATCCTTGATCCTGACCTCTATTTCGTGCTGGCGCGTGCGGTGTTCTCCGAGATGGCCCTCGCCGGAGTCACCTCGGTCGGTGAGTTCCATTACGTTCACCATCAGCCGGACGGTTCGACGTACGACGATCCGAATGCGATGGGCGAGGCGCTGCGGCACGCTGCTCGCGAGGCCGGGATCCGGCTGACCCTCCTCGACACCTGCTACCTGTCGGGAGGACTCTCCGACGCCGGGCACTCGGCCCTGCAGCCCGACCAGCGCAGGTTCGGCGACGGCACGGCAGCCCGCTGGGCGGAGCGGTTCGGTGCCCTGACCGGCGACCCGAAGACGAATATCGGCGCTGCCATTCATTCAGTGCGCGCCGTGCCGCGCGACCAGATGCCAGAGGTCGTTCGTGCTGCCGACGGGCGTCCGCTGCACGTCCACCTGTCGGAGCAGCGGGCCGAGAACGAGGCCTGTGAGGCGGCGTACGGCATGTCACCGACAGAGGTCCTCGCGGCCGCCGGGGCGCTCGGGCCGCTCACGACCGCGGTGCACGCGACGCACCTCGCGCCACGCGACATCGCCCTGCTCGGCGAGTCACGCACATCGGCCTGCTTCTGCCCTACGACCGAACGCGATCTCGCTGATGGAATCGGCCCGGCACTGGGGCTGGCACGTGCTGGCTCGCCGCTGTGCCTGGGTAGCGACCAGCACGCGGTGATCGACCTGATGGAGGAGGCACGGGCGCTTGAGATGCACGAACGCCTGGACCACCATGAGCGCGGGCGATTTCGGCCGGGTGAGCTCGTCGAAGCCCTGTG
>WLND01000019.1 GCA_009726075.1 Actinomycetota bacterium | reverse complement strand
TGTCGGCCAGGTGCCCGGGTGCAAGTCTGCCGATTTCATGGCCGATGCCGTGGGCCATCGCCGGATTGATGGTGATCTTGGCGAGGTACCGAAGGATCTGGTTGTTGTCGTCAGCCGATGACTCGCGATTCGGATCCGCGGCGCACATGACCCCGGCGAGGGCAAATGTCCGCCACCAGGTCTCGCCCGCCCGGCCCATGCCCTGGGCGTCGGACGAGGTGATCGGGATGACGCCGCGATCGTGCAGGCAGCTCTCCGCCGCCATCGTCGCTGCGCGCACCCGGGCCCGAGCGATGCGGACGTCGCTGTCCCGGGCGGCATCCATGCCATGGCAGAACATGATCATGTCGAGGTGCTCAGCGAGGGCATTGACGCCGTAGGGGAGCGTTGGATTCGTGGACGACGCGAGGATGTTGTCGTGACCGGCGAGCGTCAGGACGTCGGGGGCATGACCGCCGCCGCAGCCCTCGACATGGAAGGCGTGGATCGCCCGCCCGTCAATCACCGCGATGGTGTCGGCGACGGACAGTGTCTCGTTGAGGCCGTCGGTGTGGAGGGCGACCTGGACGTCGAACTCGTCGGCAACGCGCAGGGCCGTGTCGATGGTGCGGAGGGTGGCGCCAGTGTCCTCATGCACCTTGAGGCCGCACGCATGGGCCATGAGCGACTCCCGAATCGAGTCCTCGCTCGACGATGACCCGCGCCCCAGCAGCCCGACGTTCACCGGGAAGGCGTCCATTGCCCGCATGGCGCGTTCAAGGACCCACGCGGAACCGATCCCGACACCCCACATCGGCCCGGCCTCCTGGCCGATGACGGTGGTTACCCCCGAGGAGAGCTCTGCGGCGAATACCCGGGGACTGAGGCTGTGCACGTGCGTATCGACGCCCCCGGCCGTGGCGATGAGCCCGTCTCCGTCGATCACCACGGTGCCCGTTCCAACGACAACGTCGATGCCGTCGCTTGTGCTTGGATTCCCGGCCCTGCCAATGCCGCTGATCCGGCCCGCGCTGATGCCGATACTCGCCACTCGAATGCCGTCGACGGAGTCCAGGACGATGACGTTCGTGATGACGACGTCGCAGGACTGTGCCGTCGTCCCGGCGAGCAGGCCGATGCCGTCGCGGCCCGTCTTGGCGAAACCGACGCGAAACTCGTCGTCCTGGTCGGCAACCCGGTGAGGAACGCGCAGCCTCAGGCCCGTGTCGCCCAGGGCCACGATGTCTCCGGCCATCGGGCCGTACGGACGGGACTCGGCGGTCATCGTCCAGCCCGACGGGCCATGAGCTCAGCGACCGCGCCGCTGGCTCGTTCGCGGTCGATGGGATCGACCGCCGTGTCAAGGTAGCCGCAGGATCGGAGGGTGGCCAGCGCCCGTTCTTGCACATCGGGGTCATCGAGGGGTCCGTCGATGAGGCCGGTGTTGCCGATCACGATTCGGGCTCCGGCAATCGCACGGATGGGCAGGCTGACGTCATGACCCGCGGGGATCGACACGGTGTCACCGCTGGGGATGGCAAGGCGGTGGCCGTACGCGGCCGCGCGGTCGAGGCGGAGTCGTGGGTTGACCTCGGCGAGGTGGATATGCGACGTGAGACCGATGGCGGTGTCGGAGCAGTTCGTGATGAGCAGGTGTTGCCGGTTGTCCGCGTGGTGGCCCGTCTCGACGATGGCACTGAGTTGCGGGCGGGCCTGGAAGGGATCTCGGACGACGACGAGGCGGGTGCCGTCATCGAAGCGTGCCTCGACCGATACGTCGGTGACGACATCGACGACACCGGGGAGGATGTCGTCCTCGGTGAGGATCGACCGCGCTAATTCGCGGGCCGAGGGCAGGTCCAGACCGTCGCGCGCCGCCTCGCAGACGGTATTCGCGATGATGGCCGTGGCTTCGGGCACGTTGAGCAAGAGCCCGCGTCGGCGACGCTCCTGGGCTAGGAGGCCCTGGGTGTAGAGCAGGAGCCGATCGGCCTCACCGGGGGTCAGCGCCACGAGTACCCCTACCCCCCGTGGACGCGGCGACCCGAAGACCAGGTGCCCAAGACTGCGATGTCCTCGATAGCCATGGGGTCAACGGCACGGGGATCCGACGCGAGCCAGACGAGATCGGCCCGTCCGCCGGGCCGGATCACCCCGTCGTCGTCCTGGGCTGTCTGGCGCCCGACACCGCTCGTATAGGCGGCCAGTGCCTGCTCGACCGTGATGCATTCCTCGGGCAGCCACGGTGCGTCGGCCGGGTCGGCGGACATTCGTCGGTTTACCGCGACCTGGATGCCCGCGAGCGGGGCGTAGGTCGTGACAGGCCAGTCGCTGCCGAACGAGACCGTGGCTCCCGTCTGCATGATCGTGTTGATGCGGTATTGCTGACGTGTGCGGTCGTCGCCGAGCCGCGGGGCCGTCAGCTCGGTCTGCCATGAGTCGAACTTGGCCCAGTAGGGCTCGAAGTTCGCGACGATGCCCAAGGCCGCGAACCTTTCGAGGTCGGCCTCGTCGACGAGTTGCAGGTGGACGATGACTGGCCGGCGGTCGCGCGGACCGTTGGCAATGATGGCTGCCTCGATTGCGTCGAGAGCCATGCGGGCAGCGGCGTCGCCGATCGCATGGATGTGGGTGTTGAAGCCCATCGCATCGATCGCGGTGACTGCGGCCTTGAGCTGCTCGGGGTCCCAGTTGGGCATACCGCGCGAGTGCGGGCAGTCGCAGTACGGCTCGAGGAGGGCGCCCGTCCCGGATTCGATGACCCCGTCAGCGAAGAACTTCACGGTTGTCGCCGACAGGCCGGCGAATCCGGCGGCGGCAACGCGGGCGCGGTCAGTCTCGAAGCCTTCGAGCTGGCTGTTCCAGCGATTGGGATCTGCCCACAGGGCGAGGTCGGCCCGGAAGGTCAAGATGCCCTGCTCGGCCGCCTCGAGCCACGTGTCGACGTCCTTGCGCTCGACCCAAGCGTCCTGGACCCACGTGAGGCCCGAGGATCGAAAGGCCTGCGCCGCATGCTCGAGGGCCGCCATCCGCATGCCGCTGGGAAGGGCCGGCATGAGGTCGTAGACCGGGCGCCATGCACCCCATTCGCGAAGCGTGCCGGTCGGTTCGCCCGACTCGTCGCAGACAATCTCGCCGTCGTGGGGCTGGGTCACGCCGTTCGCGTAGCCGGCCAAGCGCAGGGCCGCACTGTTGACCCACACGGTGTGGTAGTCGGTGGCACGAAGCGCCACCGGACGATCCGGTACCTCGGCATCGAGCCAGGACGCGTAGAAGACGCCTCCCGGCGCGAGCGTGTGGTCGAAACCCTCGCCTCGAATCCAGTCGGCCTCGGGGTGGTCCCGGGCCCAGTCGCCGACGGCGCGCGCGATTGCCTGCGGGTCCGCGTGGCCGCGGACGGGAGCGAACTGGGGTTCGAGACCGCCGAAGATCGAATGCACGTGGCCGTCGCCGAACCCATGGCAGATGAACCCTCCGCCCGCATCGATGACCTCGTCCGCTGCCAGCTTCGTGGCCGCTGACCCGAGGGCGATGACCCTGTCACCGGTGAATGCAATGGCATCGGTGACGGTGAAGCCTGGGTGTCCGGTGACTTGGACCCCTGTCCAGACGACGGCGTTTTCGATGCGGGTGACGCTCACGGGAATCCTTCTTCAGTCGTGGCTGTGCGGGAAACGCATCGTGTCGATGCGGAGGAAACGAACCGGGGCCCGGGAGTTGGGCACCTGCGTCGAGGAGCGGCGCAGGTGCCCAACCCGTGGGTCCGGATACCGGCTGTCTACTTCTTGAAGGTTGTCCAGACCTGGTCGTACAGATCGATCGCGTCGACCGAGCAGCCCGGCGTTGGCTTCGCCAGCGCGGCGTTCTCCGGCGACATGATGACCGCGGGGTCACCAGCGATATCAGCCTGCATGAATGCATCCGAGCCGGTGATGCCGTTGTCGTACCCGACGAAGTTCGTTGCCTCGCCGATGTTCGCGGGATCCATCATCCAGTTGATGAAGATCTTCGCGTTATCGATGTTCTGGGCACCGACCGGCACGGCGAAATTGTCCTGCCAGAGGTTCAGGCCCTCGGCCGGGAACGCGTACTCGAGTGCGGGATTGTCGGCCTTGGCCCGGTGGAATGCGCCGTTCCACATCATGTGCATGGACTGCTCGCCGCTGGCCATGCGTCCGATGACACCATCGGAGTTGATGACGGCGACCTCGGGCTTCCAGCCTGCGAGCAGCTTCTCGACCTTGACGTAGTCGGCCTTGTCTGTTGAGCAGGGCTGGGCGCCCACGGCACGCAGGGCCGCGTGGATGACCTCAACCTGGTCGTTGAGGGTGCCGATCTTGCCTGCGGCCGGGCTGTCGGGTGCGAAGAAATCGGCCCAGCTCGTGATCGGGCCACCGGTCTTGCTCGGGTCGTAGGCAATGCCCGTCGTTCCGTACATGTACGGCGCCGTGTACTTGCGCCCCTGATCGAAGTAGACGTCGAGGAAGGCAGGCTTGATGTTCTTGCCGTTCGGGAATGATGCCGGGTCGACCTCGTCGAGCAGACCGAGCTCGATCATCTGGGCCACCATGTAGTCGCTCGGGACGATGACGTCGTAGTTCGCGCCGCCGGCCTGGAGCTTGGCGAGCAGGGTCTCGTTCGAGTCGAAGTTGTCGAGGTTGACCTTGATGCCCGTCTCGGTCTCAAAGCGCTTGAGCACCTCGGGGGAGATGTAGTCGGTCCAGTTGTAGAGGTTGAGCTCGCCCCCGTTCGGAGTCGGGAATTCGGCAGCCGCGGCCGGTGCAGAGGCGGCCGCCTCGCTGGCGGCCGGCGCTGCCGGCTCGGATGCGCCGGCACCTGCCGGGGTGGCCTCGCCGCCACAGCCGGCCAGCACCAGCATGCTCGCGGCACTGAGCGCGACCGCTGCGGCAAAACCGCGTCGTGTCTTCATTCGGGTCATCCTTATCTCCTTTTTCGGGTCAACAGATACGACAGTGAAACGATGAGGATGCTGGCGACAAGCATGAGGGTCGACAGTGCGTTGACGCCCGGGGTGATGGCATTGCGGATCATGCCGAAGATGTAGACGGGCAGGGTCGTGCCGCCCGGGCCCGCAAGGAAGTACGACACGATGAAGTCGTCCAGGCTGATGATGAACGCGAGCAGGGCACCGGCGACGATGCCGGGGGCGAGGAGGGGCATCGTGATCCGCCGGAAGATCGTCCACTCGTTGGCCCCGAGGTCCGCGGCCGCCTCGTACACCGCGGGATCAACCCCGCGTAGCCGAGCCCGGATCGGGAGCAGCGCGAACGGGATGCAGAAGGCGATGTGGGCCAGCGTGATTGCGTTGACGCCGAGGGGCACCCGGCTTTGGACGAACAGCGCGAGGGTGCCGATGGCGAACACGATCTCGGGGATGATGAGCGGGGCGCCGATGAGGGTCCATGCGAAGGTGCGCCCGGCCCGCGCCATGGTGAGGAGCCCGATCGCCAGACCGGTGGCGAGGATGACCGACACGATCGTCGCAATGAACGCGATCCGTAGGGAGTTGATGAGCGCACGCTGGATGTCGTCGTTGCCAAGGACTTCGGCATACCAGGAGAACGTGAAGCCGCGCCACACGCTCACGACCCGGTTCGAGTTGAACGAGTAGGCGACGACGAAGACGAGCGGCAGGTACAGGAACGCGAAGACGAGGTAGGAGACGGCTCTGAAGGTCGGGAAGTCCCGAAGGCCTGCGCCGACCCCTCGTCGGGCGCGCCGTGCCGTCCCTCGCCGCGTTGTTGCACCCGCCGGAGCGTCGAGCTCGGTCATAGGAGCGCCTCCCATCCGCCGCGTCCGGCTGCCCGACTCGCGCGCTTCGCGACGATGGCGAAGATGATGAGGACGAGCAGGGTGATGACGAGCAGGAGCACCGATAGAGCCGCACCGAACGGCCAGTTACGCGAGGCCCCGAACTGCGCGGCGATGACATTCGCGATCATGGACGACTTGCCGCCTCCGAGGAGCTCAGGTGCGAGGTATGAGCCAAGGGCCGGGATGAAGACGAGGACGAGCCCCGCGATCACGCCCGGTCGCACGCTCGGCAGGACCACGCGGCGCAGGACCGTCCACTTACCGGCGCCGAGGTCGTAGGCCGCTTCGGCGAGCCGGAAGTCGAATCGCTCGGCGCTCGCGTAGATCGGCAGGATCATGAAGGGCAGGAAGGTGTAGACGAGCCCCACGACGGTGGCAAAGGGCGTGTACAGCATCGATATCGGCTCGTCGATGAGCCCGATTCCTCGGAGTGCGCCATTGATCGGGCCGTTGTCGTTCAGGATGATGATGAACGAGTACGTGCGGATGAGCAGGCTCGTCCAAAAGGGGATGGTGACGGCGAAGACCAGGGCCGTGCGCCGCTCCGGTGGCCGGGTTGCGAGCCACATCGCGATCGGGATCGCGAGGACGAGGCAGACGACGCTCGTGATGAGTGCGTACCAGAACGAGTTGGCGATGATCTGCAGGTAGGTCGGGTCGAACGACCGGCCCCCGGATAACGACTCGCTGTAGAGGAGCTCGGTGTAGGGGGTGAGGGTGAACTGCCACTTGACCCCGACGCCGAGCTTGGCGCGACTGAGGAACGAATAGACAAGGATGATGAACAGGGGAAGCAGGACGAGCGCAACGAGGTACACGAGGCCGGGAAGTCCGTTCCACCACGAGCCTTGCCCGGCCTGACGTTGGCGCCGGGCCGACGCGGGGGTTCGGGATTCGGGTGCTCTCGGATCGGACGTGGCCGAATCCGACGTGGCCGAGTCGGAGGTTTCCAGTGCCGTCCCCGAGGCCCCCATCAGTCGGCCACCACGCACAGCGACTCCACTGCGAATGAGACGCTGACCCGGTCGCCAATGCTCGGGGGTGCCACCCGCTGCGATGGGACGCGCGAGACGATGGTCAACGAGGCTGTCTGGACCTCGACACGGATGTCGCCCCCGACGTAGGAGACGTCGGTGACCTTCGCTGTCCCGACGGGATCCCTGTCCAGGGTGACGTTCTCCGGGCGGACCGCGACGTGCACGGGCCCTGCCGGGAGCAGTGTGCCGTCGAGCAGGCGGTCGCGAGGGACCAGGCCGAGTGACTCGATGACGAGTCCGTAGGTATCGAGCCTGCCGGTGAGCACATTGGCCTCGCCGATGAAGTCGGCGACGAATCGGCTGTTGGGGCGCAGGTACACCTCTCGCGGTTCGCCGACCTGGACGATGCGTCCGGCATTGAACACGGCAACCTGATCGCCCATGGCCATCGCCTCGTCCTGATCATGGGTGACCAGGACAAACGTGATGGAAGTCTCGCGCTGGAGCCGCTTCAATTCCGACTGCATGCCCCGTCGGAGCTTGAGATCGAGGGCCGAGAGGGGCTCGTCGAGAAGGAGGACTTCCGGTTCCTTGGCGAGGGCTCGGGCCAGTGCGACGCGCTGCTGCTGGCCTCCGGAGAGCTGGGAGGGCTTGCGCGATCCGAGTCCGGAGAGGTGCACCATCTCGAGTGATGCTTCGACCTTGCGCTTGATCGCGGCGCTCGGCACCTTGTCCATCTGCAGGCCGAACGCGATGTTCTGGGCGACGGTCATGTGGGGAAACAGGGCGTAGGACTGGAAGACCGTGTTCACCCGGCGCCGCCAGACGGGCATGTCGTCGATGCGCTGCCCGCGCAGGTCGATCTGCCCGGAGTCGGGGGCTTCAAGGCCCGCGATGCAGCGGAGCAGGGTTGTCTTGCCGCAGCCCGACGGCCCCAGCAGCACCATGAACGAACCGTCGGCGATGTCCAGGCTCACTGAGTCGAGGGCGTGCACCTGACCGCCCTCCGGTGTCTGGAAGGTCTTCGTGACGTCCCGGACGCTGAGCGCCGGAGCCGAAGCGTCCAAGGGTTCCTCCGAAAGGGTTGACGGGCAGCCATGCGTCCCTGAGACTAACGACGTTAGGAACCGAGCGGAAGCACTTTTACCAAGTCGTAACACGACCGAGGAGGCAAGCGAGCATGTCGCCGCGGACAACCGCCCGCCCCGGCGTCACGCGAGAACTCATCGCGGAGGCAGCCCTCGCGATCCTCGACGAGTCCAGGAGCGAGTCGGACCTCACGATGCGTCGGCTTGCTGCGCGGCTGGGTGTCCAGGCTCCCTCGCTGTACGCACACGTGACCGGTATCGACGATGTCATTGCCCTCGTTCACCAGCGCATCAACGCGGGAATCGACACGAGCGTGCTCTCCGACAGCGTGGATCTCGACGACCTGCGCACGATGGCTCGAAGTTACCTGGACGGCTACCGCTGTCATCGCGTTGCGGCGACCATCATCGTGTCGCGCGCGATCAACGAGGATTACGCACTGGCGATCTACGAGCCCATAGCCGCATTCCTCGAGCGGGTGGGGCTGCCGGCCGCCTCGGTCATGCCGATCATGGCGCTCCTTGACTACCTCGTCCTCGGCTCCGCGGTCGAGCCGTTCAGCGCTGGATTCGTCGGGACCGCGAAGTCGTACGACGCTGCTTACCCGGCGCTCGGCCGGGCCCTGCGGGGCAGCCCGCGAAGGCGGATTGACGAGTCTGGGTTCGAACTCGGGATGACGGCCCTGTGCGCGACGATCGAGGCGATGCGCCGCGAGGCGTGACGCTGTGCGAGGGGCGCAGCCGCGGTCGTCGGGGTCATGCCCGCCCCGCCCTGGTGGCCTCGTCGGCCGGCCGGGGGCCCGGCAAGGATTGTTCCCTGGGGGGGAGTGCGAATGGTCCTCACGCTCGTGGAGTTCGCCCGGCGCCGTTATGCGATCGGACGGCCGAGACCGTGCGGCAGTTTCGACGCGGCATCGTCATCGACGAGGAACAGCGTGCGGTCGCGCCCGCGCACGCCGGCTGCCGGTACCTGCAGCGCACCGGCCGCCGGGTCGAGGGCTAGGCGCACAGCCGTGGCCTTCTCGACTCCGCTCGCGAGGATCCAGACTTCACTCGCGGCGTTGATCGCCGGAAGCGTGAGGGTGACCCGGGTCAGCGGCGGCTTGGGCGACCCGTGGACAGCGGCGGTCAGTCGATCGGTCTCGTGCAGCGCCGGATGCTCGGGGAACAGGCTCGCGACATGCGAATCCGGCCCGATGCCGAGGAGGACGACGTCGAAACGGGGGAGATCACCGTGATCCTCCGGCCGCGCATGGGTGCGGAGGTGGTCGGCGTAGTGCTCCGCGGAGTCCTCGGCGCTGGCAGCGCGGTCGGGTCCTTCGATCGAATGCACGCGCGCCGGGTCAATGTCGACGTGGTCGAGGAGCGCGGCCCGCGCCGAGGTGTCATTGCGTTCGGGGTCACCGTCGGGCAGGTAACGCTCGTCGCCCCACCAGAGTTCGACTCGCGACCAGTCGACGGCATCACGTCCGGGCTCGAGCGCAGCAGCGGCGAGCACCGCCGTGCCGATGCCGCCCCCCGTCAGCACGATGCGAGCGATGCCAGCTGCAGCCTGTCGCTCGACGATGCGCGTGGTCAGGATCGCCGCTGCCGACAACGCCAGTGCATGAGCATCGGGATGCAGGAGCACCTCGCGCTCGGTCATTCGATACCAACGATTGCCGCGAGGGTACTGGCGTAGCAGTCGTCGGGATCGAGCCGGCGGAGTTCCTCACTCAGCAGGGCTGCGAGGTCGCGGCGTGGCAGCGAGACCGTGGAATCGGGCACGCCGGGCCGGCGAAGCGTTGCCGTTCGACCGTCGGGGCGCTCGATGGCGATGGGGCCGTCAGCGGTAGCGAGCACGACCGAGGTCAGTCCCGGGCCGGGATCGACGCGAACCTCAACGGGGCATGCAAGAGCACCGCCGAGCCAGGCCGCGAGCAGGGGGACACTTGGATTCGCGTCCTCGCCTGTCACGACAATGGACGAGACCGGGCCGACCTCCTGATCGAAGATCGAGGCGAGCACCGAACGCCACGGCGTGAGCCGCGCCCAGGCGAGGTCGGTGTCGCCGGGGATATAGCCCTCCCGCCTGATCTGCAGCTCGGCGAGGGGATCGGCTGCGGTGGCGGCATCGGTGATGCGCCGCTGCGCATGGCGCCCGATGAGGTCGTCGGACGGGACGGAGGGAGCGGCGCCCGGCCAGAATGCGACGACGGGCGTGTCGGGGAGGAGCAGTGGCACCGCGACGGAGTTCGCGTACTCGGCGAGTGCCCCTCGCAGGCGCAACACCGCGACCTCGCCAGGCCCCTCGTCGCCACCGACCATGATCTCGGCATCGAGCCGCGTGGTCTTGCTCTCGGGCCGGGGAATGAGGGTGACGATGCGCATCGGGTGCTGGCGGGCAGCAGTGACGGCGGCCGAGGTGGCGTCCGACTGGCTCTCTTCATCCGACATGACCAGCAGCGTGAGGACCATGCCTGTTGTCGGCGACCCCATGCGATGCCTCTCGGCCGCGATTGCGGCCGAGACCGCCCCGCCGCTCGTGTCCTCCAGCCGGATCATGGCCGCCTCCAGACTCGTCCGTCGAGCTCAACCATCTCGTACTGGGAATGGGGCCCCCATCCGCCCGACACGTATTGATCGGGTTGTCCCTGCTCGCTCCAGTGATCGAGGACTGGATCCAGAATGCGCCAGCCGAGCTCGACCTCCTCATGCCGCGGGAACAGCGGAGGATCGCCGAGGAGTACGTCGAGGATGAGACGCTCGTAGGCCTCCGGGCTCGAGTCGACGAACGACTCGCCGTATTGGAAGTCCATCGTGACGTCGCGGACCTCGATCGACGAAGTGTTCGGCACCTTCGAGCCGAATCGCACGGTAATGCCCTCGTCGGGCTGGATGCGGAACACGAAGGCATTGTTGCCGAGTTCCTCGACCGCAGTCGACGCGAACGGCAGGTGCGGTGCGCGCTTGAACACGACCGCCACCTCGGTGACGCGTCGGCCGAGCCGCTTGCCCGTGCGTAGGTAGAACGGGACGCCCGCCCAGCGGCGGTTGTCGACGTCGAGCCGGAGCGCGGCGAAGGTCTCGGTGGTCGAGTCGGGGGAGATGCCGTCCTCCTCGAGGTAGCCCTTCACGGGGATACCGCCCTGCCAGCCGGCGGCGTACTGGCCGCGAGCGGAATGGCGATCGATGTCCGTGGGCAGGTGAATCGCCCGGAGCACCTTCTCCTTCTCGGCGCGGACATCGTCGGGCGAGAACGACAGCGGCTCCTCCATGGCGGTGAGCGCAAGGAGTTGCAGCAGGTGGTTCTGCATGACGTCGCGCGCGGCGCCGATGCCGTCGTAGTAGCCGGCCCTACCGCCAATGCCGATGTCCTCGGCCATCGTGATCTGGACGTTGTCGACGTAGTTGCTGTTCCAGATCGGCTCGTACATCGCGTTGGCGAAGCGCACGGCCAGGATGTTCTGAACGGTCTCCTTGCCGAGGTAGTGGTCGATCCGGAAGACCGACCCGGACGGGAACACCTCGCCGACGACCCGGTTCAACTCCTCGGCGCTGGCGAGGTCATGTCCGAAGGGCTTCTCGATGACGACACGCCGCCAGGCGCCCGGAGCGCTCTGGGCGAGACCCGATGCCTTGAGGTGCTCGAGG
>WLND01000189.1 GCA_009726075.1 Actinomycetota bacterium | reverse complement strand
CAGGGCGCGCAGGGACAGGGAACCCAGGCGCAGGGCACCCAGGCGCAGGGCCAGCGGGGCCAGGGCTTCCAGGGCCAGGCCCAGGGCGCGCAGGCGCAGGCTGATCCGGCTGCCGGCAACCAGGGCGGCACGCAGGCCCAGGCCGGCGCCCCCGCCGCAGGACAGCAGGGACAGCAGGGACAGCTCGGCGGGCGTGGCGGCCGAGGCGGACGCGGCGGCCAGAACCAGGCAGCCCCCGCACCCGCAGCACCAGCAGCAGGCGCCGCCGCATAGCGCCGCCGCAAAGCACCAAGGACGACACGGTAAAGGGCGCGACTCTCAAGAGAGCCGCGCCCTTTGCCGTACTCAGCGAGCGGCTACCTGACCGTGTAGTCGCGTCCCGTGGTGAACGGGGCCCACTGGCCGGGCACTGCAGGGGCCGAGCCGGAGACGTGGCATGAGCCCTTCTTCACGAGCGACACCTTGACGTTGCCGCCGGCCCGCTTGATCTTGCAGGACTTGCCGCCGGAGGTGACGGACCACGTGATCTTGTTGCCGAGGCTGGTCTGAGCCGAGGCCGGTGCGAGCAGCAGGGTGGCGCCCTTGCGGTACGGGCCGGATGCTGCGGGGTTCACCGAAGCGGTTTGATTCCCGACCCCGGTGAGCACCGTGTAGTTCTGGGTGGTGGGCGCATAGCCGTTGCCGCCCGGTGTGCTTGCGACGAGGGCGCAGGGCCCGCCGACGCCGTTCACGTTCAGGGTGTTGCCGCTGAGGCCGCACGGACCCGAGACCGTCAGCGTGACCGGGAGCCCCGATGAGCTCGATGTGGCGAACTGCACCGAGGCGCCGTTCGCGAGCCCCTGGGTCGAACCTGCGGGCCAGGGGCCGGCCGGTCCGGAGGGATTGAGGCTGATCAGGTCTGCCTTGAGTGGCTGGACGACCGTGACGGAGTTCGTGGCGGTCGCGCCGGCGGCGCCGCCGCCACCGCTGTAAACGGCCTTGAGGGTGAAGTTGCCGCTTGATGCAGGCACCCACGTCACGGTGGCGACGCCATTGGCAACGTTCGCCGAGCCGAGGGCTGAGCCATTCGCCGAGAACGCGACCGACCCGGTACCGCTCGGCGGGTTCACCTTCGCGGTGATCTGCACGGGGGACCCGGTGTAGTTCGTCTGCGGAGCGACGAGCGACAGGGACGAGGCTGCCGCGGTCACCTTGATGGAGTCGGAGCTGCTCTTGCCCGAGGCGCTCGCGTTGCTGTCGCCGTTGTAGACCACGTAGAGGTAGACGGTGCCGGCGGCAGCAGGAGTCGTGTAGGCAACGGAGCCTCGTCCGCTTCCATCGAGATTCGACGTGCCCACGGAGGTGCCGTTCGAGGTGAAGAACGTGACTGATCCGCTGGGCACGTACGAGCCGACCTTGGCCCGCACCTGCGCGGCAAGGGTGACCTGGGTCGAGGTGCCTGCTGATCCGGGGGTGGTGATGGAGGCGGTCGTGCCCACCGTGGCGATCGAGACGCTGGTGGCGTCGCTGCTGCCATCGTCGAAGGTCGCGGTGATGTTCGTGGAGGCGGACGCGGCGGACGGGGTCCAGTTAATCGAGGCAGTGGTGCCGTTCTGGCCACCGACTGAATCGGTGCCGATCTGGTTGCCGTTGGCTGCGAATACGACGGTGCCGACACCGCCGCCGACGCTCTGGCCAGCATCCTTGACGGTAGCGGACACTGTTTGCGGCACGCCGACGGTTCCATTGCGCGCACTGAGCGTGACGGCGACAGTGCCGGCCTGGGCCGGCGGCGAACTGATGAAGGCAGCGGCGATGAGGGCCGTTGCAGCAGTCAGGGTGATGATGCGCTTCATTCGTAACCTTTCGCTTGGGGGAGTGCTGGGGAGCAGATGGGGCGACGATGGGAGCCCATCGGTTCGACTCATGCTACGACGCCGACGAGCGGGCAGAGTCCGCCCGCCTTCCGAGGAACCGCCACGAGTCGAAATTCCTGGGCCGTGTCCGGTCGCGATGTCCGTCGTGAGCGTTGGCTCGGATCCCGTTGGAGCGACCGGTCAAAGCCGTAGGCGTGCCGTGAGGGGTGACCGGTCACGGTCCCCGTCTCGGGGGCGGAGTCGCCTCGGTGGTCTGCTACCCATGTTGGAGGGACGTGACTTTGGGAGGCATGATGGCGGACGACTCTGCGGATGAGATCCGGTCGGACGATGCGTGGTTCCGCGAGATCGCGGAGGGCGCTGGAGACGTGCTCTTCGCCCTGCGGCTCCGACCGGATGCCGCCGTGGAGTACGTAAGCCGCAGCATCGTCGACCAACTGGGTTTTGAGGCGGATGAGTTGATCGCGGACCCCGGCCTGCTCACCCGCCGCGTCGATGAACTCGACGCTCTCGAGTTGCAGCGCGTGCTCGCATCCCCGGCGGGAACAAAGGGATGGCTCGACCTCCGGTGGGTCCATCGCGATGGACGTCGGGTGTGGACCCAGAGCTGGCTCCGTACTCGTGAGCGTGCAGACGGGTCGGTCGTTCTCGAGGGAACCTCGCATGACATCACCGAGCTTCGCGAGGCGGAGCAAGCACGACTGGTAGCGGAGGAGCGCTATCGACTCATGGCCGAGAGCGCGAACATCGTCCTGTGGACAATGGCTCTGGATGGGTCGATCACCTACGTGAGCCCCACGGTGCTGCAGATGCGCGGGTTCACGCAGGAGGAGGCGATGCATCAGCCCCTCGACCAGATTCTGACCCCGGAATCGCAGCTCATCGTGACCGACTATTACGCGACGCTGTATGCCGACCTGGGTGCAGGCAGAATTCCTGCGCGGTTCACCTGCGAGCAGGAGTACTACTGCAAGGGCGGCTCGACCATCTGGACTGAGGTCGAGGTGATCCCCACCGCGGGCCCCGACGGGCGCATCAACGAGATCCTGGGCATCACTCGCGATATCAGTGAGCGCAAGCGCGCGGAGATTCAACTGAGGGAGTCGCGTGATGAGGTCGCCGCGGCGTATGCCGCGCTCAAGGACGTCACTGCCGAACTCGAGCAACTGTCGGTCACGGATCCGCTGACGGGAGTCTGGAACCGCAGGCAGGGTGAGCGGCTGCTCGCCTCAGACCTCTTGGAGGCGCGCCGGTACGGCACCCCGATGTCGGTCATGATGCTGGACATCGACCATTTCAAGGCGGTGAACGACACCTACGGGCATGAGGCGGGCGATCACCTGCTCGGGGACCTCACCAGTCGGCTCAGCAAGAACCTGCGCGGCATGGATTCGCTCGCCCGCTGGGGCGGCGAGGAATTCATCATCGTGGCCCCGCACTGCGACATCGCCGGGGCGGGCTCACTCGCCCGCAAGACCTGCGACCTCGTGGCTGACGAGCCGTTCGACGTCGTGGGGCGGGTCACCGTGAGCATCGGCGTCGCCGAGCTCTGTCCTGACGATGACCGGGATTCGTGGCTCGGCAAGGCCGACCGCGCCCTCTATGAGGCGAAGTCGGGGGGCCGAAACCGGTTTGTGGCAGGGGCGATCCGCTGACGTTCGAGGTTTCGTGCTGTGCCGTGCCGTGCGTGGATCGACTCAGATGCAGTCTGCGCAGACGGGCGCGGCAGCATCGCCGCTTGCCAGTCGGCTTGAATGGTTCACCAGGAAGCACTTCGAGCAAGTGAACTCATTTGCCTGCATTGGGATGACGTGGATGACGAGCGACTCGCCGGAGAGGTCGGCGCCGGGGAGCTCAAGGCCCTCGGCAAGCTCGTTTTCGTCGACGTCGACGGCCGTCTGGGTCTTCGCGGCTTCGCGCTCCTTGATGCCGTCGAGACCTTCAGCGGCAATTTCATCGTCGGTCTTGCGTGGCGCGTCGTAATCGGTAGCCATTGTGTGCCTTTCCATCTCGATCGCGCTTGCGTATGCCGGGAAGAGGGCCGAATCTACTCGAACCCGCCTGTGATTCGCCTGAGGCGACGCTGTACGTCCCCCGAGGCGAGCGCAACGGTACAGGGGGCAGCCGTCGAACGCGAGGCGGCGGTGCCGAGTGAGTCTGCAGGCTCCCGCCCCCGACCACCGGGCGAGCTTGCGCTCGAATGGCCATAGTACGGAAGAAGCGGTCGGCCGCGCTTCGGTCGGCGGGTTGGAAGGCCCGAATGGGGGGTAGCCCTCACGTGGGTCGAAACGTGCGATAACGGGGGTTACTATGAATAAGGAGTTTTTGTACCCTTGCACTGCAGTATCGATTGCACTAGTGGCTGGACCCGCGGCGAACCTTGAACGACGTCGTCGGCGACCCGTCTACGTCAGGAGTTGGTCGTGAAGGTTCGCATGAAGGCCGTGTCGCTGACGGTGGTCACAGCCCTGGTCGGCTTGTCGATCGTCGTGGTGGCGAATGAGGCGGCCGCCGCTGTCCCGACCGTGACCGCCGTGTCGCCGTCGACCGCAACCGTGGCTGGCGGAACAACCATCACGGTGACCGGCTCTGGCTTCTACGACGGGGGCTCGGCATCTGCTGTGACCGGCGTGACCGTCGGGGGAGTGGCTGGCACGAGCGTTTCGGTCGCCTCGGATACCTCGCTGACATTCGTCACCCCCGTTCGCGCTGGTGCCGATCGCACTGCAGGCCCAGGTGCCGTCGTGGTCACGACGAGTGGCGGGGCATCGTCCGGTTCCACCCTTTTCACGTACCGGCCGGTCCTCCAGTCGATCTCCTCTGGTCTGCTGACGCTCGGGTCGCTCGCGGTGGCCT
>WLND01000188.1 GCA_009726075.1 Actinomycetota bacterium | reverse complement strand
TTTCGTGGAGCCGCCTCGGGGATTTGAACCCCGGACCTACGCATTACGAGTGCGTTGCTCTACCCCTGAGCTAAGGCGGCCGTTCGGATTACCCCCAAGTCGCTGGGGCATATCCAACCGCGTCGATCTCAGGGCTCCCAAACCGAGGGGAGTTGCCGACCCCTCGTGAGCCCCGAACCAACGCGGCATTGCTGTTGTGTTGTGCAGAGGAATCCTAGCGGCATATTTGCCCACCGGGCTGTCTGGGTCGTGCAGCCCTGCTGGGAGGATGCGCGAGTGGGCACCCCTGACGTCATCCTGTGCGATCTCGACGGCACGATTACCGATTCGATCCCCGGTATCTACCGGTGCCTGCGGCACGCGTTGCCGGTCATTGGCCTGCCAGACATGTCAGACGAGCAGCTTCGCGCCTTCCTGGGGCCTCCGCTCCACTACACGCTCAAGGAGGTCTACTCGAAGTCCGATGACGACGTCGCGGCCTTCGTCACTTCATACCGAGCTGAGTACTTCGGCGGTGGGGAGTATGAGTTCGAGGTCTTTCCTGGCATGGCCGAACTGATCGCCGATATCGGCGCCAGCCCCGCGGCCCTCGTTCTCGCCACCGCCAAGCCGATCGAATCCGCGACGAGGGTGCTCATCAAGGCCGGGCTGCTCGAGTTCTTCGACTTCGTGAGCGGCTCTGAGCTCGACCTGCTCAGGCAGGACAAGCCGAGCGTGATCGCCCACGGCCTCGAATCGATCGGGGTCGATGCCTCGCAGGTCAGCGCGGTGATGATCGGTGATCGCAAGGAGGACGTCGCGGGTGCCCACCATTTCGGCTTCGGGGCGATCGGCGTGCTCTGGGGCTACTCGGACGAGGGTGAGCTCGTCGGCGCCGGGGCGGATCACGTGGTGAGCAGCACCGATGGCATTCGCTCGGTTATTGGCCTGTGATCAGCGCATCACATCGGCCGACGCCCGCGAGCTCAGGACACTTCTCCTGAACTTACGGCGGGCGCCGGCCGCGTGAGGAAATTTCAGTGAACGAGTGCCGGCTCGGCGTCGCCCGCTGACATATCGGCCTTGCTCATGCGCACCAGGCTCACCCAGATGATCGCCGCGAGGGCGAGAATGCCTGCGCCCCAAGCAAAACCACGGGAGAAGCCCGCAACGAGGGCATCCGGGTTGGGCCCCTGGAGGTTGTTCGCCACCACGTACGCGGTGGTCGCCGACGCGGCAATCGTGTTGAGGAACGCGACGCCAATCGAGCCGCCGATCTGCTGGCTCGTGTTCAGCACCGCAGATGCCACGCCCGCATCGTGATTGCCCGCGCCGAACAGGGCGGTCGCTGACAGGGGCACGAAGATCAGGCCCATGCCCAGGCTGAGCACGATGAGGGCCGGCAGGATGTTCGCGGCGTACTGGCTCGTCGGGCTGAGGGTGATGAGCCACGCCATGCCGGTCACCGCGAGGCAGAAGCCGCCGAAGGTGACCCACCGGGGGCCGAACCTCGGGAGCAGCTGGCTCGCAATGCCCGCACTGACGATCACGCCAGCGGAGAACGGCAGGAAGAGCAGGCCCGACTTCAGCGGTGAGTAGCCGAGCACGCCCTGGAAGAAGAACGTGAGGAACAGGAACATCGCGAAGAGCCCGACGCCGACGAAGAAGGCCGCGAGGTAGGCGCCGCCGCGGTTGCGGTTGGCGAGGATCCGAATCGGAAGCAGCGGATGGGTCGAGCGGCTCTCGATGAACATGAACAGGGCGAGCAGGGCGACACCCAGACCCATGAAGGTCATCGTCGAGGTGCCGTTCCAGCCGGCCGTCCCGGCCTGGGTGATGCCGTACACGAGCGAGACGAGGCCCAGGGTTGCGGTGATCGCGCCCGGCACGTCGTACTTGGTGTTGCCCACTGCGCGTGACTCGCGGACGAAGGGGATGGCCAGGATCACCGCGATGATCGCGATCGGCACGTTGACGAGCAGGGTCCAGTGCCAGGAGGCGTACTCGGTGAGGATGCCGCCGAGGACGAGACCGATGGCTGCACCACCGCCGGAGAGGGCGCCGTAGACGCCGAAGGCCTTCGCCCGCTCCTTGGAGTCGGTGAACGTCACCGAGATGAGGCTCAGGGCCGCAGGGGCGAGCAGCGCCGCGAACAGGCCCTGGAGGCCACGTGCCGCCAGCAGGGTGCCGGCGCTATGGGAGATGCCGCCGAGGAACGAGGCTGAGGCGAAGCCCGCCAGTCCGACGATGAATATGCGCTTGCGGCCGGAGTAGTCGGCGATGCGCCCGCCGAGCAGGAGAAGGCCACCGAAGGCCAGGGTGTACGCCGTGACGACCCATTGGCGGTTGGCGTCGGTGAATCCGAGGTCGATCTGGATCGAGGGCAGGGCGATGTTGACGATCGATGCGTCGAGCACCACCATGAGCTGCGCGATCGCGATGACGACCAGGGCCTTCCATCGCAGCGGATCGGGCGCGGTAACAACGGGGGGCGTCGTGATCGACGTCATTGAGGCTCCTGAGTCTGATAACTGAACAGCGTTAAGTTATCCGCGAGGCTACCACAATTGTTGAACGCGCAACTTTCAGTCGCAGACGGTGCCGGCAGCAGGCATCGTGCCCCGAAGCAGGTATCCGTCCACCGCATCGCCGATGCAGTCGGAGCCCTCGTTGTAGGCCGTGTGGTTGTAGCCGTCCCAGGTGAGGAGCACGGCATTGTCCAGGCTCGCCGCCAGCTGCTGGCCCCAGGCATAGGGGGTCGCCGGATCGTGAGTCGTCGAAACCACGAGGATCGGGGCCGACCCGGTTGCTGTCACCTTCGTGATCGGCGCATCGGGGATGCTCGGCCAGTCATTGCACGCGAGCAGTCCCCACGCGATCGATGCCCCGAACGTCGGGGCATCGACACTCCACTCCTGGGCCAGCGCCCTGACCTCGTCGACTGTCGCCTGGTACGGACGGTCGGCGCAGGTCACCGCGTAGAAGGCATCGGTTGAGTTGTCGAGGTAGCGGCCATCGGGCCCGCGGCTCGTGCGCTCGTCGAGCAGGCCGAGCAGGTCGGCCCCATCGCCCTGCGTCACGAGCCTGTCGAGCGCGCCCCTGAGACGTCCATAATCACTGGACGGAAAGTAGAGAAACGACAAAACCGCATATGTCGCAACGCCTTCATTAATCACGCGCTTGCCGACGGCCACCGGCTTCGAGTCAAGCGATACCAGGTACTCGCGTAGTTGCCGGGCCACCTCCGGGCCCGTGCCATCGAAGGGGCAGCTGTCATGCTCGCTGCAATCGCGTGCGAAATCCGCGAAGGCCACCTCGAAGGCATCGGCCTGCCCGCGCGACAGCTCCGCGAGGTCGAGGTCTGCCGGCAGCACTCCGTCGAGCACCATGCGGCCGACTGTGCCGGGGAACAGCTCGGCGTACACCTCGCCCAGGTACGTTCCGTAGGACTTGCCCAGGTAGTTGAATGCCGGGTCGCCGACAACCGCTCGGACGATGTCGAGATCACGCGCGGCATTGACGGTGCCCATGAACCGCGCCTCGGGATCGGCCTTTGCCAGGCACTCAGTGGCCGGCAGCGCCGACACCGCGGCGATGAGTGCCTCCTCCGCCGGAGTGTCGGGGGTGCTGTCGGCCGAGACAAGGCTGTCACGCTGCGCATCGGACAGGCACTCGACGGGGTCGCTCTTGGCCACGCCCCGCGGATCGACGCCGACGATGTCGTACGCCTCGTGCACCGGCCCGCTCACGATGGCCGACGCTGCCTTCGCGTAGTCGAACGCGCTGCCCCCCGGTCCGCCCGGGTTCACGAACAGGGAGCCGATCCGGGTGCCGGTCGCGGCAACCCGGCTCACCGCGAGGTCCATGGTGCTCCCCTGCGGATCGGCATAGTCGAGGGGCACCTTGACCGACGTGCAGTCGGCATCGCCGCAATTGCGCCACTGGACCTTCTGCCCGTAGAACCCATCGAGATCGGCGGTCGGTTTCGCGGAGGTGCTCGGCGTTGGGATCGGGGTGACGTCGGCGGACGACGCATTCCCGCATGCGGCGAGCAGCAGGGCCGCAGCAGCAGCCAGGGCGAAGCCGCTAGCGCCCATCCGGGCACGCATCCGCGGCAGTCGTGCAGTGGCGTTCGCTTCGTCCGGCATCCGTGAAGTCAATCACGTCATAGCGCGGGCGCCCGGCAGTCAGGCGATGGCGCTGCGGATCCACGGGTCCTTGAGCTCGACCATGAGCGACTCCATGGCCAGCAGCGGGGTCACGCCCGCCTGAACCTGCGCCCGCGCATAGGTGATGGCCCGAAGCCTCCGGCCAGTGTCGTTGGCCACGCCCTGGCTGGCCACCTGGCTCAGCTGCGGGCGCATCTCCTCGTTGATGAGCTCGACCTCCGAGTCGAGTTGGATGAGGAGGACGTCGCGGTAGAGCCCCATGAGATCGACGAGGGCGCGATCGATCTGATCCCGAACCGTGCGGGTACTCCTCGTCTTCTGCCGCTTCTTCTGCTCCTTGTCGGCAGCATCCATCGATCGCTTGAGCTGGCCCTTGATGCGCACGTCCGAGCCTGCGCCAAAGGTCGATGCAAGCTGCTCCTCCTCGAAGATGTCGAGCGGATCGGTGATCGCCTTCGCGTCGTCGGTGGCCGCGGAGAGCAGGTTCGCCGCGTTCATGAAGCAGGACGGAATATCGTGCAACTGCAATGGCATTCGGAGCACATCCTGCCTGCGGATCCGCGCGTGCTCATCTGTGGCGAGAGCCCGAG
>WLND01000187.1 GCA_009726075.1 Actinomycetota bacterium | reverse complement strand
CCTACGCGGTCACGGAGGCCGACGCAGGCAGTGACCCCTCCGGGATTGCGACGACAGCGCATCGCGCGGGCCCTGGCCGCTGGGTGCTCAACGGCGAGAAGTGGTTCGTCACCTTCGGCTCGACCGCCCAGGTGATCATCGTGATGGCGCACGCAATTGACGGCGGCAGTCGGCTCCCCACCCTCTTCGCTGTGCCTGCCGATGCACCGGGGGTCGAGATCATCGCCGACGTGCCCTTCACGCACAACTACCCGCACGGACACCCGACGATGCGCTTCACCGATGTCGAGCTCACCGACGCTGACATCCTCGGCGGGCTCGGGAACGGCGACGACCTGCAGCGGCTCTGGTTCACCGAGGAGCGGCTCGCAATCGCCGCCCGTTGCATTGGTGCCATGCAGCGCCTCATCGAAGAATCCATTGACTGGGCTGCAAGTCGCGAGCAGGGTGGCGCGCGACTCCTCGACCACCAGGGGATCAGCTTCCCCATCGCTGACAGTGCCGCCGACGCCGCCGCAGGCCGACTCCTCGGACTCGACGTCGCCCGACTCGCCGACGAGGGGGCCGATCGGAAGATCGTCCACGGCAAAGCCTCCATGGCCAAGCTCTTTTGCTCAGAGGCGGCCAATCGCTGTGCTGATCGAAGCGTCCAGATGTTCGGCGGACGGGGCTACATGCGCACGACGGCAGCAGAGCGCCTGTGGCGCGAGCTGAGGGTCGACCGGATCTGGGAGGGCACCTCCGAGATCCAGCGCATCATCGTCCTTCGATCCCTTGAGCGCCGCGGCGTGTCCGCGATGCTCACATAGGCGACCATCGACTCGAGCATGGACCTCACCCGCCTCACCTCACCAACGTCGGTGGCGGTCGTCGGCGCCACCGATCGCCCGGGCTCATACGGCCATGCCGTCCTCGCCAACCTCGTCCATAACGGGTTCACCGGATCAGTCATCGGGGTCCACCCGACGCGAGCCGAGGCCCTCGGATTCCCATGCGTTCCGTCGCTTGGTGAGCTTGGGCGCGCCGTTGACGTGGTCGTCATCGCCACCCCGGCCGCGACCGTCGCCGGCTACGTCTCCGAGGCAAGACGCCTTGACTGCGGCGGCGCGATCGTGTTTGCCGCAGGATTCGCCGAGGTCGGCCACATAGCGCTCGACGATGAACTCGTCGCTGCCGCGCGTGATTTTCCCGTGCTCGGCCCCAATGGCAATGGCCTCGTCAACGCATGGACCCGCGCGGCGCTTTGGGGGGACCACGCAGTCCTGCCGACCGACCCCGGGCACATCGCGGTCATCTCGCAGAGCGGAAACGTCGGGGTGAGCCTCCTCGCCCACCGCCGGGGACTCGGTCTGCACTCGGTGTTCTCCATCGGCAATGAAGCGGTCGTCCGGACGCCGGACCTCATCGCTCATCTCGCTGTGACCGACGAGGTTCGGGTCGTCGCTGCCTATCTTGAGGCCGATGGGGACGGATCGGCGCTCGCCACCGCGGTGGCGACCTGCGCCGACAACGATGTTCGAGTGGTCATGCTCAAGGCCGGGCGCAGCGTGCTTGGCGCCGCGGCCGGTCAGGCGCACACAGCCGCGCTCGCCGGCGACCAGCGGGTCTTCGAGGCACTCATGCTCGAGGCTGGCGCTGTGCTCGTTCGGGAGCCCGCCGAGTTGATCGAGACCGCACGGGCACTTATCACCGGACGCAGGAACCCTCGGGGCGTCGCGGTTCTCACCTGCTCGGGGGGTGATGCCACGCTCGCCGCCGACCTCGCAGATGACGCAGGCGCAGTTCTCGCACGCCTTGGTGCGGAGACTCTCCAAGCGCTCGGATCCCTCCTCCCGTCAACCGCGTCCCCGGGAAATCCGCTCGACCACACCAACCTCGTCTGGGCCGATACCAACGCAGTCGCACGGATCACCGAAGTCGTCGCAGGCGACCCTGACGTCGGCCACGTCATCTACGTCCAGGACCAGCCCGACGGACTCCCGGCCGCTGCCGCCGCCGAGTGGGCGGCCACGCGGTCGGGCGCAGAGCTCGGGGGGAGCCGCGCCGGCACGTCGGTGATGCTCACGAGCACGATGCCGGGCCAGGAGCCGGACTCCGCCGTGAGCGGCCTACGAGCAGCCCTCGCTGCGATCGCAGCACTCCAACGACCGGCCCCCAGCGGCGATCGCCTGAGGTCGATTGCCGCTGCGGCACACGCCGTCGGTGGCACCACCGCGACTGACCGGGCCGCGTCCGGCCCGGTGGCATTGAGCCTCTCGGAGGGCGAGGCCAAGGCACTCCTTCGAGCAGCCGGCGTGAGCGTCCCGTTGGGAGGAATGGCGACGGACCCGGACGGGGCAGCCGATGTCGCTCGCCGAATCGGGTTCCCCGTCGTCGTCAAGGCATGCGCGCCCGGGCTCGACCACAAGAGCGATCTCGGTGCGGTTGCCGTCGACCTACCGGACGCCTCGGCCGTCCGCGCAGCGGCTGAGCGCATCCTTGCCATCGACGCACTCCCGCCGGGCACCGTCCTTCTCATCGAGCAGTTCGCCGTCGGTATTGAAGTCCTCGTCTCCGCCACTCGGGCCGGCGTCGTTCCATCGCTCGTGCTCGGACTCGGGGGCGTCTGGGCCGAGGCCATCGGCGACGTCGTCGTCATTCCCCTCCCAGCCGATCACGCTCGGGTGCGCGAGGGAATCGATCGCCTGAAGGGAGCCGCGGTGCTTCGCGGGGATCGCAGCCAGCGCGCCTACGCGGTCGACGCGGTCTGCCACCTTGCCTCCAACGTCGGCCGACTCCTCGTCGACAGCCGCGCGGCCCTCATTGAATTGAATCCGGTCATCGTCTCCGCGCACGATGCCGTCGCCGCGGACGCGGTGATCATCCCCTGACGTCCTCCGACGTCCTCGCGCTGCAGCCTCGTCAGATTCCTCCGACGGCAATTCTTCACTGCTCAAGGGTGGACGCCACCGAGGGCGGTCCATATGATTCCTGAATGGCCAGTCAGGATTCCATCGCCCCGGTTGACCCGGCGGCGATCACCCGCGCCCTCGCCCCATTCGGCTCGAGCCGGATGCTTCCTCCAGAGGCCTACACCACAGCCGAGGTCTTCGAATGGGAGCGCGCGAACTTCTTCTCCGGGTGGCAGTGCATCGGACGCAGTGCCGATATCGCAAAGGCCGGCATGCAGCGTGCCGATCGCGTTGGCGATACGACCGTGCTCCTTGCGCGCGGTGAAGACCTCGTCCTGAGGGCATTTGCGAATGTCTGTCGTCACCGAGGGCATGAGCTCCTCCCCTGCGGCGGCGAGAAGACGGCGCGCGCGATCACCTGCCCCTACCACCTGTGGTCGTACCGCCTCGACGGCGATCTCTTCAGCGCCGTCGGGTACGACGAGGAGTCGGCCTTCGACAAGTCCGAGTTTCCACTTCGCGCCCTGCCGCTGCGCGAGTGGCACGGCTGGATCTTCCTCGACCCATCAGGTGCGGCCGGGTCACTCGATGATCACCTCCAGGGCCTGGAGGAGCGCGTGGCGCCCTACAGCCCCGAGACACTCGTGGTACGCGGAAGCCACGAATACGTCATCGAGGCAAACTGGAAGATCATCGTCGAGAACTATCAGGAGTGCTACCACTGCCCCGCGATCCACCCTGAGCTCTGCGCGGTGAGCATCCACCAGGGCGGAGAGAACTGGGAGCCATCGCGCGGCGCGTGGGTCGGCGGATGGCAGGAGTTGCAGCCGCACGCAGCAACGATGTCGCTTGACGGGCACAGTGACAGCCTGCCCATTAGCGGCCTGACCGACCTCGAGCTACGCCGAGTCGACTACATCGGGGTCTTTCCCAATCTCCTGATCAGCCTGCACCCGGACTACGTCATGACCCATCGGATGATCCCCCTGTCTGCAGGTCGCACCTGGGTCGAGTGCTCATGGATGTTCCCCGTCCACGCCACCGAGCAGCCCACCTTCGACCCAGCCTTCGCCATGGACTTC
This sequence comes from Actinomycetota bacterium, assembly GCA_009726075.1. GTDB lineage: Bacteria > Actinomycetota > Actinomycetes > S36-B12 > S36-B12 > WLND01. The sequence continues at coordinate 796 of WLND01000187.1, read as the reverse complement.
TGGGACATCACGAATCGTGAGGATTGGGCAGCATGCGAGTCCGTGTACCGCGGGCTCGATTCGGGCTTCGCTGAAGCCGGGCCGCTCTCGCCCTCCGAGGAGGCGGTCTATCAGTTCGTGACCATGGTCGCCCGCGGATACTCAGGACTCCCGATCTCCGCACTCGCCCACACGCCCGGCACATCAACGAACGAAAGGGTCTCCACATGATCACGACTCCCCTCATCGAGGCAGCGAACTCCGTCACCGAACTGGAGGACTGGGGCCCGCTCGCCGAGGCGACCGGAGCCGAGATGCTCACGTCAGGGGTGACGCTGTGGTCAAGCGATGGAGCAGAGGCCGGCATCTGGCAGTGCACCGCAGGGCCCTCGGCCTGGAGCCTTGAGCAGAACGAATTCGTGCATGTGCTCTCCGGCAGCATGACCATCACGCGTGAGGGCGAGGAGTCGTTCCTCGCGGGCCCCGGCTCCACGTTCCTTGTTCCGGTCGGCTGGAAGGGCACCTGGGAGATCCACGAGACCCTGCGCAAGCTCTACGTGCTCTTCTGAGCCGTACGGCCTAACTGCCGCCCTGCTGCACGATCCTCATCGCGCGCGGGCGAATGTAGACCGTGAGCTGATCATCGCGCCGAGGTAGATCGTGCGTTCGACAGTCACGTTGATCGCTGTGGAGGGATCGGTCGTCGGATCGAGATGAACGCGCTCAGGTCGGATCACGAGCTTCGCCGGTCCCTGCTCCATCGTCGGGCCAGCCGACTCTAGGTGAAGGTCGCCGAGCCGGAAGGACGTGCGACCGT
>WLND01000186.1 GCA_009726075.1 Actinomycetota bacterium | reverse complement strand
CTGGCGGGCGTAGAAGTCCTCGGAGGCAACCCCTGCTGTCATCGGGGTGCGCACGCCGCCGGGGTGGACCGACACGACCCGAATGCTGTCCTTGGCGAGGTCGAGGGCTGCAGCCTTCGTGAGCCCGCGCACGCCCCACTTGCTCGCCACGTAGGCGCTGAGGTTCGAGTAGCCCATGATGCCCGCGGTCGATGAGATGTTCACGATGACGCCGCCGCCGGCCGCCGCCATCGGGCCAGCAACAGCGCGAATGCCGAGGAAGACGCCGGTGAGGTTGATGCCGATCACGCGGTTCCATTCGGCCAACTCGGTATCGGCGACCGGGGTGAAGCCGACGACGCCGGCGTTGTTGATGAGAATGTCGAGGCTGCCGAGCGTCGAGGTGACCCCGCTCACCACCTCTGCCCAGTTGGCCTCGTCTGTCACGTCGAGATGTCGGTAGCGTCCGCCGATGCTCTCGGCGATGGCCGTCCCTGCCTCGTCCTGGACGTCGCAGACGACCACCCGAGCACCCTCAGATGCGAGGATGCGCGCATCCTCGGCGCCCATGCCCTGCGAACCGCCGGTGACGATGGCGACCTTGCCGTCGAGTTTTCCCATGACGAGCCTCCCTCACATCGACGCTACGCCGGCCCGCCTGCCCCAGATAGGGTCTCAGGGCACTGGGTGGCGGGACCTCCGTCAAGTGCGGCGTTGCTCGATTGATACCCCCGTGGGTATCCTTGGACATCTACCCACATCATCTGGAGGTTGTCATGTGCAGTCCTGTGCGTTGCAGTCGTTGCGGCCTGGTCACCTGGAGTGGCTGCGGTGAGCACATCGACGAGGTCATGGTGAATGTTCCGGTCGATCAGCGGTGCACCTGCGCATAGTCAGGCGAAAATATCGGCCGCTCGTCGATAAGGGCCGGGACTCGGATTCGTGTCGCGAACCGGAGTGCGCGCACCACGCCAGGCGATCTACCGTGGGCACGTGTCGACCCCGCTGCATCGCGTCCTGGTGGCGTGCCGTGCCATGGAGTCATCCGGTGGCCCGATCGAGACGTCCGTGCTGGCGAGGCTCACCCACTGCAGCGCGCGCCAACTCCAGCGCGATTTTGCCGATTCGGTGGGGGTTTCTCCTCGCGAGTACGGACGATCAGTGCGGACGATGCAGGCCCGCGTTGCCCTACGAGACGCCCCGACGGTGACTGACGCGATCTCGTCCGCGGGGTACGGGTCGGTCCGCGCGTTCTACCAAGAGGCCGGCCGACGCCTCGGCATGACGCCGAGCGAGTTCGCGTCCGGCTCATCCGGCGAACTCCTCATCTGGGCGACGTCGCCGACCGCGCTCGGGACAGTGATCGCAGTGGCATCCTCGCGTGGCCTCTGCGCGGTTCGCATCGGAACCGACGAGACCGCCCTCGAGCACGAGATAGCCGCCGAGTTCGCACGCGCCAGGCTCCTCCGCGACGACGATGCCATGACCGATGTGATGACGGCCCTGCGCGCCCTGGCGCTGACCGGGCGACCCTCACGCCTGCCCGTGGACATCCGGGGAACCGCATTTCAGGCACGGGTGTGGCAGGCGCTGCGCGAGATCCCGGCCGGGCAGACACGCACCTATACGCAATTGGCGGCGAGCATCGGCAGCCCGCGGGCGATCCGTGCTGTGGCGTCCGCCTGCGCGAGCAACCCGATCGCCCTGGCGATCCCCTGCCACCGGGTCATCCGGAGCGATGGGTCCTTGGCGGGATACGCCTGGGGCCTCGAGGTCAAGGGCCAACTGCTGGCCCTGGAGGCGCAGCATCGCGAGGGCACGATCGCGACGCTGGTATGAATGGCCAGTGACGCAACCCTCGGCGACGTCCCGGTGGCTGCCGTCCTACATCCTGCTCGCCCTCATCTGGGGCGGCTCATTCGCCTTCATGAAGATTGGCCTCGAGTCGCTGACGCCCGTTGGCGTGTCGCTCGGCCGCATCGTGCTCGGCGCGGTGACGCTGCTCGTCATCAGCGCGATCACCCGCACCCGCCTGCCACCGCGTCGCGCCTGGAAGTCGCTGTTCATCTACGCCGCGCTCGTGAGCTCGATCCCCTGGACAATGTTCGCCTTCAGCGAGACCCACATCTCCTCGGCCCTCGCCGGCATCATCAACGGTGCGACGCCGCTCATGACCCTGATCGCCATCCTGCTCGTCTTCCCGGAGGAGCGCCCGAACCGGCAGCGCATCATCGGGCTGAGCATCGGATTCGTCGGCGTGCTCGTCGTCGTCGGCGTCTGGCAGGGCCTGGGCGGCGGCACGATGATCGGCATCGGCGCCTGCATCATCGCAATCACCTGCTACGGCATCTCGTACCCCTACGGCCGTCGTCACCTCACCGGCGGACCGCTGGCCAGTGACCTGACACCGTTGGCGCTCGCGACCGGAGTGCTGCTCATGGGCACGATCCAGACTGCCCCGATCGCGCTGATCACCGGGGTCGTGGTGGCGCCAATCCAGGTCTCGACGGTGATCGCGATGCTCGGCCTCGGCTGCCTGGGCAGCGGCATCGCGTACATCCTGAACTTCAGGGTGCTCGGCCGGGCCGATGCCACGACCGCGAGCACGGTCACCTACATCCCCCCGCTCATCGCCGTGATCATCGGAGCGATCTTCCTCGACGAGCACATCACCTGGAATCAGCCGCTCGGAGGCGTCCTCGTCGTCGTCGGAGCAGCCACGGCGCAGGGCATCCTCCACCTGCCGAACCGGTCGCGAATGCGGCGCGAGCGCGCCTCGGGGACAATAAGCGAACCATGACCAACGCCCCCGACCTCCAGACCGATGTCCTCGTTGTCGGCGCCGGGCCTGCGGGCTCGGCCACCGCTGCCTGGGCTGCACGAGCCGGCCTCGACGTCCTGCTCGTCGATGCCGAGACCTTCCCGCGCGACAAGCCGTGCGGTGACGGCCTGACCCCCCGGGCGATTGCCGAACTCGACGAGCTGGGCCTGTCTGCCTGGCTTGAGGGGCGGGCTCGCAACTGGGGCCTTCGGGCGGCCGGCTTCGGCAAGACCCTGTACCTGCCATGGCCGGGCGGATCCCTGCCGCGCTACGGCGGCGCCGCTCCCCGGCTCGAACTCGACAACGCCATCCGCCAGGTTGCGCTCGACGCCGGCGTCACGGCCCTCGAGGGCCACCGGGCGGTCGACGTCACGATCGAAAGCGGCCACGTCGCCTCGGTCAGCTTCTCGGTGGGCTCGGGCCAGAAGCGCGAGATCCGATGCAAGCGGCTCATCGTGGCCGATGGCGCGAAGTCTCAGCTGGGACGCAAGCTCGGGCGCACCTGGCATCGAAGCACCGTCTACGGCGTGGCGGCACGCGGCTACGTCAAGAGCCACCGCAGCGACGACCCGTGGATCTCATCGCACCTTGAACTCCGCGGCCAGGAGAACGAACTCCTCTCCGGGTACGGCTGGGTCTTCCCGCTCGGCGACGGCGAGGTCAACATCGGCGTCGGCACGCTGGCCACGAGCAAGCACCCCGCCGAGGTCAACCTGCGGGGCCTCATGAAGCACTACACCGACGAGCAGCGCGACGAATGGCAGCTCGAGGGTGATATTCGGGCCCCGTGGTCGGCGCTGCTGCCGATGGGCGGGGCAGTGAGCGGCGTGGCGGGGCCGAACTGGATGCTCGTCGGCGATGCAGCGGGCTGCGTCAACCCCCTCAACGGCGAGGGCATCGACTACGGCCTGGAGACCGGGCACCTGGCAGCCCAGGTGCTCGCCAGCACCGTCCCAAATTCGCTCCTCGACTACGAGAAGCAATGGGCACCGATTCTGCGGTCGCGCTACGGCACCGCCTTCTCGATCGCCCGCCGGCTTGCCGGGTTCTTGACCGTCCCTGGGTTCCTGCCGACCTTCGGGCCCGTCGGCATGCGGTCGCGCTCGCTGATGACCATCGCGCTGCGGGTCATGGGCAACCTCGTCACCGAGGAGGACGCCGACGCGACGGCCCGGCTGTGGCGTGCCGCTGGGCGCACGAGCATGCGCTTTGACGCGCGTCCGCCCTTCTCGTAGGCCGACCCGGCCCACGTCTCGCTGCCCACTTCTCGGGTTCTCGGACGCCGCGGGACCGGCTAGAAGGACCAGTCCTCGGCAAGGACGCCCTCCTGCAGCGACATGCGCAGCGGATCCATCCGCAGTACCGCGGGCGGTCCGTCGAGCAGGGGCGGCATCGAATTCATGAGCTCGGCGAAGCCGCTCGACGACCGATGGGCCTCCTGGGCCGCCTCGTCCTTGAAGATCTCGTACAGCCACACGTTGTTCGCGCTGTCCGGGTCGACCGACACGATGAACATCTCGGTGCCGGGCTCGCCGGCGAGCTGATCGGTGTAGGTGTTGAGCGCATCGAGCAGGGCGGCACGCATGCCCTCCTTCACGGTGAGGCGCACGAGCAGCGACATCCGCCCGGGCAGGAACACCTGCAGGGGCTCGTCGGCGAGCTGGTCGGGCATCGCGTGCCTACGCCTTGTTGGCCAGGTACCAGTCGTACGTGCTCGCGACGCCGTCGCGCAGCGAGATCTGCGGGCGCCAGCCGAGCTCGTTGATGCGCGAGGTGTCGAGGAGCTTTCGCGGCATGCCGTCCGGCTTGGACGAATCCCACTCGATGGTGCCCTCGAAGCCGACGGCGGCGGCGACGGTCTCGGCGAGCTCGCGGATCGGCATGTCGTCGCCGAGGCCCACGTTGATGGTCTCGTGGGAGTCGTAGTGCTGGAGGAGGACGAGGCAGGCCTGGGCGAGGTCGTCGACATG
>WLND01000185.1 GCA_009726075.1 Actinomycetota bacterium | reverse complement strand
GTCGATCCCGCCGGTCCACTCACCGGCACACACGTGTGTCACGGGCTTGAAGGTGGTGCCGTAAGCACCGCAGTCGCCTCCCGGGCCGGTGAGGATGTGCACCGTGGCGCGTTGCATTTCGGCCGGCGCCGAACCCTTGTTCGCCGTGAACCCCCAGCCGCTGATGGTGGCGGCGGCACCAGCCGCAGGCCAGGTTGTCGCATCCTGGCTGACAGGAAGGGCGATCGCCTCGACGTCGGGGCCCGGAGTCCAGGGACCCGCGAGTTGGACGAGCGCCACGTCATTGGCGAAGGATTTCGGGTCGTACCCCGGGTGGACAATAACCGCCGAGACCGGCAAGCGATTCGCCTCTGACCGCTGGGCCATCGACGTGATTCCCGCCCAGGCCTGCACCCTCGAGGGATCCGCACCCTTCATGCAATGGGCTGCGGTGAGGATCCAGGTGCTCGCGATCAGGGATCCACCGCAGAGCGAGTTCTGGTTGATGAGGAGCACCTGCCACGGGTTCGCCGCCACGGTCGTCGGTATCCCGCCCACAATCCGCGGGCTGGCCTGCGGAGCTGCCTGGGCCGGGGCAGCGGCCCACGGCAGGATCATAAGAACGAGCAGCATGGCCAGCACTCTTGGTCGACGCATAGTGCTGTCAGTCTTACACGATCCCGCTAGAGCGTCGCGCGAACGCCCTTGCCCAGGACGACGACGCCGCCATCGCTCACGGTGTACAGGCCCCGGTCTCGCTCGAGGTCGACCCCGATCTGGGCGCCATCTGGCACGACGACGTTCTTGTCGAGAATGGCCCGCCGAACAACCGCGTTCTTTCCGATGCGAACCCCCGGCATGAGCACGCTGCCCTCGACGTAAGCGCCAGCATCGACAGCAACGCTCGACGCGATCACCGAGGTGCGCACATGGGCTCCCGAGATGATCGTGCCCGCCCCCACCATCGACTCGTGCGCGTTGCCGCCCTGGATGAACTTCGCGGGCGGGAGCGGCGGCAGGTGGGTGAGGATCGGCCACTTGCGGTTGTACAGGTTGAAGATCGGGTGAACCGACACCAGGTCCATGTGGGCATCGTGGTAACTGTCGAGGGTTCCGACATCACGCCAGTAGCCGCGGTCGCGGTCGGTTGCCCCAACCACGATGTTCTCCGCGAAGTCGTAGACCATCGCCGCGCCATCGGCGGTGAGCATGGGGATGATGTTCGTTCCCATGTCGTGGATCGAGGACGGATCAGAGGCGTCCGCCTTGAGCGCTTCGAGGAGGACGTCCTTCGTGAACACGTAATTGCCCATCGAGACGAAGCAGTGATCGTCGTCGCCGGGAATCGTCGGCGGGTCTGCTGGCTTCTCGAGGAACTGGGTGATCGTACGGCCGTCGGCCGACGTCTGGATGACGCCGAAATCGCTCGCCAGGCTCTTCTGCATCCGCAGACCGGCGACCGTCACGCCTGCCCCTGATTCGACGTGCGCCCGGATCATCTGCATGGGATCCATGCGGTAGACGTGATCGGCGCCAAAGACGACGATGTACTCCGGATCCTCGTCATACACCAGGTTCAGGCTCTGGAAGATGGCATCCGCACTGCCGGTGTACCAGCGGGGGCCAAGGCGCTGCTGGGCCGGTACCGGGGTCACATAGTCGCCGAGCAGTGTCGACATGCGCCAGGTCTGGGTCACGTGGCGGTCGAGCGAGTGCGATTTGTACTGCGTGAGCACGCAGACCCGACGCAGGCCGGCGTTGATCAGGTTGGACAGGACGAAATCGACAAGGCGATACGAACCGCCGAATGGCACTGCAGGCTTGGCCCGATCGGCAGTCAGCGGCATCAGGCGCTTGCCTTCGCCGCCCGCCAGCACCATGGCGAGCACATGTGGGTCTGAGGTCACGCTTGGAACCCTAGCCTCGATCACCCCCCGATGTTCGAGCAATACGTCAGCAGCAGTCCCTATGCTCAGCCAATGCGCATCGGACTGCTCACCCGAGAATGGCCCCCGGACGTCTACGGCGGTGCCGGCGTTCACGTCGATCAGTTGGTGGTCGAGCTTCGCCGGCTCACACCCGTCTACGTCCACTGCTTCGGGGCACCGAGACCCGACGCCACCGCCCACAGCATCCCGGTCGAATTGCACGGCGCAAACGGGGCTATCCAGACCCTCGGCGTCGACCTCGAGATGGTCATGGCGACCGCCGACGTCGACCTGCTGCATTCGCACACCTGGTACACGAACTTCGCCGGGCACCTCGGGTCCATGTTCCACGGCGTCCCCCATGTCATCACCGCCCACTCCCTCGAGCCGATGCGCCCATGGAAGGAGGAGCAGCTCGGTGGCGGCTACCGCGTGTCTTCGTGGGTCGAGAAGTCCGCGTACGCCGACGCCAACGCCGTCATCGCGGTGAGTCACGGCATGCGCAACGACGTCCTCCGCGCCTACCCCTTCGTCGACCCTGACCGCGTGCATGTCGTGCACAACGGCATTGATACGACGCTCTATCGCAAGGACCCGGACGCCACGGCGCTCATCGAGAACGGCGTCGACCCCGACCGGCCCTACGTCCTCTTCGTCGGACGCATCACCCGCCAGAAGGGGCTCGTGCACCTGCTTCGCGCGGCCCAGCAGTTCAGCGACGACCTCGTCCTCGTCATGTGCGCGTCTGCCGCAGACACCCCCGAAATAGAGGTCGAGACTGCCGAAGCCGTGCGCCAACTGCGACGGGTCCGCGGCAACGACAGCGTCGTGTGGATCGAGAAGCAGGTACCGCGTGCCGCCCTCATCCAGCTGTTCAGCCATTCAGTCGCCTTCGTCTGCCCGTCGATCTACGAGCCTCTCGGCATCGTCAATCTCGAGGCAATGGCCTGCGAGACGGCCGTTATCGCCAGCGATGTCGGAGGCATTCCCGAGGTTGTCGACAATGGCCGCACCGGATTGCTCGTCCATTACGACGCAGCCGATCCGGCCGCATTCGAACGCGACTTCGCGGCGGCCGTGAACACGGTCGCCGCCGATCGGGACCGGGCCGCTGCCATGGGCCTAGCCGGACGCGAACGGGCGGTCGCCCACTTCGGCTGGGATGCCATCGCCGAGCAGACCATCGACGTGTACCGCACGGCCATGGGCCAGTGAGCGATCTCGCCGAGCCGCTGCCCGGGGTCGTCCCCTCGTCCGACCGCAACCCCGCCAAGGGGTACGGCCTCTACCTTCTTGCGGCGGCGTGCTTCGCCCTGAACGGCACGGTTTCCAAGGCGATCCTGCTCGCAGGGGTCGAGTCTGCGCGCCTGTCGCAACTTCGGGTCACCGCCGCCTTCGTCATCCTGCTCGTGTTCGTTGCAGTGACGAATCCGGCGCGACTTCGACTGCGTCGCAGCGAGATTCCAGTCCTGCTCGCCTACGGCATCCTCGGCGTGGCAATGACCCAGTGGCTCTATTTCGTCTCCATCGAGCGGTTGCCGGTGGGCGTTGCGCTACTCATCGAGTTCACGGCGCCAATCATGGTCGCCCTGTGGTTCCGGTTCGGGATGAAGCAGCCCACGAAAAGGCGCGTGTGGGCCGCCCTCGTTCTCGCACTCATCGGCCTTGCCATGGTCGCGCAGGCCTGGGAGGGGTTCACCCTGAACGCCCTCGGCGTGGCTGCCGGCTTCGGAGCTGCTGCAGCACTCGCCATCTACTACGTCCTCGGTGATCGGCAGGTCCATCAGCCTGAGCCCCGCGACGCCGTCTCGCTCACCATGTGGGGCTTCGGTGCCGCCAGCCTGTTCTGGGCGATCTTCCAGCCCTGGTGGTCCTTCCCGTGGGCCTCCCTCAGCGGGTCTGGCCATCCGCTCGGTGCGGCGGGCACACCGGTGCCGCTGTGGATGCTCTGCACCTACATGGTGGTGCTCGGGACAGTCGTGCCGTTCTGGTTGGTCGTCGCGGCACTGCATCACATTCGCGCATCGCAGGCCTCGGTGGTCGGGATGACCGAGCCGCTGCTCGCCACCTTCATCGCCTGGTTCGCCCTCGGCGAGTCGCTCACCCTCATCCAGATTGCCGGGGCCATCGTGGTCCTCACCGGGGTCCTGCTCGCGGAACGATCGCGCTAGTTCTCGGGCGAATCCCCGTCGAAGAAGTCGAGCCGCTCAAGGGCTTCGACCGCGTGACGGGCGCTCGCGAAGAGATGCTGCTCCATCGCACGCTGCGCAGCCGACGGGTCACGCCGCCTGAACGCCTCGATGATGTCGGCGTGCTGATGCAGTGCCTGCTCCGGCCATTCCGGGACGAACTCGAAGTAGTGCATCGGCAGCGACCTGGTGAGCATCTTCAGCAGGCTCGATATCCGGCGGCTGCCGCACGCAGTGTTGATGATGCGATGGAACTCGAAGTTCAGTCGCTCCTGCTCCTGCGGGCTGGTTGCACGGCCCATTGCCTCATGCACCGCCTCGAGCCGGCCCAGCCCTTCGTCGTCAAGGCGGGCGACCGCCCGCGCAGCCGCAAGCCCCGCGACGGTGCCAAAGAGCTGGTAGTGATCAGCGATGTCCTCGCGCTGCACCCGTTCGACATAGGCGCCCCGCCGCGGCAGGGTGCGCACGAGGCCCTCCTGATCAAGGGAGATGAGGGCCTCGCGAACCGGGAGCCTGCTCACCCCCATGTCCTTCGCGATCGCATCCTGATCGATGCGCGTGCCCGGTCGCAGCCGGCCAGTGAGGATCGAATCCCGAATGTGATCGGCTACCTCATCAGCGAGGTTGCCCCGCCGCATCGGGGTCGCCGGCGAAGCGGCACTGCTCACGACAGCTCGATCCAGGTCGTCTTGAGATCAGT
>WLND01000184.1 GCA_009726075.1 Actinomycetota bacterium | reverse complement strand
CGCACCGGTCGTCGTCACCCCGACAGCAGTCCCGATCCCCGGCAGGATCCAGCGAGCGGCAACGGGTGCCGGCGGCCTCGCCGCGTTCGCGGTCAGCCCCAGCGACGGCAATGGTGCAGCGATCACCTCGCTGCGCGTGACCTGCGTAGCGCTCGCCGGCGGCTCACGGCGATGGGCCAACGTCGTGCAAGACCGGGCGAGGGTCACCGGGCTCGGCGCGGCCCGCTACTCATGCTCGGTCGATGCCCGCAACGCGGTGGGATTGGCACGGTCGAATCCACGGCTGGTCGTGGGTCGGGGCTAGAGGTATCTGGCAAGCGCGGCCCGACGTGACTCGGCAGTCTGCGCCTGCACCTGCAAGAACACCGACTCCCGCACCCTCCGCTCGGCCGACGTTCCCGCGATGATTGCCGCCCCGGCCCTGGCGATGACGACCGCTGTGCTCGCTCGAATGGCGAGCTCGAGCGAGGCTGCCCGCAGGTCGAGTCGATCCTCGCGGTTCGCGAGCGAGGCAACGTCCGCCAACGCATAGGCCCGACCCCGGATCTCGCGGCATTGCGCGGCGAGCGACTCGACCACATCGGCAAGGGTCCGGTCTTGGCGCTCGTCGGCAATGCCGGCGAGCTCGCCCAGCGCCCCGCGGGTCACGCCGAACGCGGCCGGGTTGGCATCGCTCGTCTTCAGGGCATCGGCCTCAAGCCAGGCGGGTGCGTCGTGAACAGCCGCGACCGACTCGTCCGGGATGAACACATCCGATAAGCACAGGGGCCTCGTATGGGTCCCCGACATCGCGAGCAGGCGCAGCGGCTCGCCCACGTGCAGCCCGTCGACGGCCTCGCTCGACCGCCCAGCAGGCAGGAAGGCGCTGACAAGAGTGCCGGCGTCGGCCCCATCGCCCCGGGCCATGATCATCACGACATCGGCGATATCCCACGAGGTCACCCAGTCGAGGGTGCCGGTGAACCGCCAGCCGCCCGCGACTCGGGTGGCCAACGGGTTCGGCGCGCCCGGGCGCCGCACGTGCGCGAAGGCCACCGCCGCGAGGTACTCGCCGGACTCCATGCCGGCCAGCCAGCGCGCCTTGAGAGCTGCGACGGCCGGGGCCGCGGGAGTCGCCTCGGCGTTGGCGAGGGTTTTCAGTGGAGTCTGGTGCTGAACCCAGCAGAACCAGGTCGAGGCATCCGCCGCCGAGAGCAGTTCTCCGAGCTCCCGCTGCGCATGCGGTGCCAGCGGGATCCCGAGAAGGCCGGCCGCAGCAAGCGCGTCGATGCTGGCCCGTGCAACCCCGGTTGCGTCCGACTCCAGGGCCCTTGGCGCGATGAAATCGGCGATCACGCGAGCAGCGTCCGGCAACTCGGGGCCGTTCGAACCGACTGGATCCACGAAACCATTATGGGCGCGGTCTAGCGTTGCCACATGACGCGCCGAAACCCGCCGCTGGTTCCCCGCATGGCCGAGCACTCGTCCTCGATCTTCGCCGAGATGTCGGGGCTCGCCGCCGAGGTCGGCGCCATCAATCTCGGTCAGGGCTTTCCCGATACCGATGGGCCGCAGGCGCTCAAGGACGCGGCGATTGCCGCGATTTCGGGCGGACGGGGCAACCAGTACCCGCCCGCCAACGGCATCATGCCGCTGCGCGAGGCCATCGCCGCCCATCAGTCACGGCTCTACGGCCTGTCGGTGGACCCGGTCACCGACGTCGTCGTGACCACGGGGGCATCGGAGGCCCTCGTCGCGTCCATCCTCGCCCTCGTCGAGCCCGGTGATGAGGTTGTCGTGTTCGAGCCCTGGTTCGACATCTACACCGCGGCGATCTCGATGGCGCACGGTCGGCGAGTCGGCGTGCCGATGTCGGGTCCCGACCTGCGCCCCGACATCGAGGCGCTGCGCCGTGCCGTCACGCCGGCCACCCGGTTGATCATCGTGAACTCCCCGCACAACCCCACCGGCGTCGTCTTCACGCGCGACGAACTGCTGGCGATCAGCGAGATCGCGATCGCCAGCGACGTCCTCGTCCTCTCGGACGAGGCCTACGAGCACCTGTGGTTCGACGACAACCGCCACCTGCCGATCGCGACGCTGCCCGGCATGTTCGAGCGCACCATCACCATCGGGTCGGGGGGCAAGTCGTTCTCGTTCACCGGATGGAAGGTGGGCTGGGCCTCGGGGCCAACAGACCTGATCGCCGCCGTGCGGGTGGTTCGCCAGCACCTGACCTTCGTGTCCGGCGGGCCTTTCCAGTGGGCGATGGCCCTGGGCCTTCGGCTGCCCGAGGAGTACTTCATTGAGTTTCGGGCCGACTTGGCCGCCAAGCGCGACCTGCTGGCCGGCGGGCTCGCGTCGATCGGGCTGCGAGTCCTGAAGACTCAAGGGACCTACTTCATCACGACCGACGTGCGGCCGCTCGGCTACGCGGACGGGCTCGAGTTCTGCCGCGACATCCCCGGGCGAGCCGGCGTGGTGGCGATCCCGCATCAGGGACTCTGCGATGACCACGCGGTTGGGGGGCCCTACGTGCGGTGGGCGTTCTGCAAGCAGCCCGACGTGCTCGAGCGGGCGATCGATCAGCTTTCCAGCGGATTGGCCCACTGAAGCGGTTGCCCGTTTCGCCGAACGCGCCGGCGACGCCGCGAAGCGCGTGCCAGCTGCGTTCGACACGTCGGTGATCTGACGCCGACTCGCGGGCCTTCTTCACAGAGCGGACGCCATGCCCCGGCCGAGCGACGTGCACCCTGCATAGGCTGGCGCGGTGGCCATCCTCATCGATGCGGCGATCTGGCCCGCCCATGACCGCCTCTGGTGCCACATGGTCAGCGACGCGTCGCTCGACGAGCTCCACGCCTTCGCGGTGCTGCTCGGCGTACCAGAACGAGGGTTCGAGGGCGACCACTACGACATTCCCGAGCAGTTGCGCGCGGCTGCCATTGCGGCGGGCGCGGTTGAGGTCACCTCGCGCGAGTTGGTCTATGCCCTGTACGAGGCCGGCATGCGCCCACGGCCGGGGCAGCGGCAGAAGTAGGCGAGGCCGGCCCGGTGCGCCAAGCGAGCGACCTGGGACAAACTGCGGAATCGGGGCGCTCTTCCCCCGATATCTGCAGTTTGTCCCAGGTCGTGGGACAAACTGCGGAATGGGGGCGCTTTTCCTCCCCATTCTGCGGTTTGTCCCAGGTCGTGGGACAAACTACGTGGTGGTGAGGCTGAGGTCGGACGTTGCCGACTCCGCGTCGATCCGCACCGTGTGCCCGTCACGGATCTCACCCGACAGGATCCCCTTGGCGAGCTTGTCGCCGAGCGCAGTCTGGACCAGGCGCCGCAGCGGCCGGGCCCCGTAGATCGGGTCGAAGCCGCGATCGACGAGCCACTCCTTCGCGCGGTCGGTCACGTCCAGCGTGATGCGCCGATCGGCGAGGCGGCCCTGCAACTGGCTCACCTGAATATCAGTGATCTTCGTCAGTTCCACCCGGTCGAGCGGCTCGAACATGACCATCGCGTCGAGGCGGTTGAGGAACTCCGGCCTGAACTGCTGCCGAACCACTCCGAGCACCTGCTCCTTGCGCTCCTCGAACGGGGTCGTCAGGTCGATCAGGTACTGCGACCCCATGTTCGACGTGAGGATCAAGATCACGTTGCGGAAGTCGACGGTACGGCCCTGGCCGTCGGTCAGCCGGCCGTCGTCGAGCACCTGCAGCAGGATGTCGAACGCCTCGTGATGCGCCTTCTCCACCTCGTCGAGCAGCACCACCGAGTACGGGCGCCGCCGCACGGCCTCGGTCAGCTGGCCACCCTCCTCGTACCCCACGTACCCGGGCGGGGCCCCGACGAGCCGCGCCACCGAATGCTTCTCCGAGTACTCGCTCATGTCGATGCGGATCATCGCCCGCTCGTCGTCGAACAGGAACTCGGCGAGCGCCTTGGCCAGTTCGGTCTTGCCCACGCCCGTTGGCCCGAGGAAGAGAAAAGAACCGGTCGGACGATCGGGGTCGGAGATGCCCGCCCGCGCCCGGCGCACGGCATCGCTCACCTCGCGCACCGCCTCGGGCTGGCCCACCACCCGGCGTCCGAGCTCCTCTTCCATGCGCAGCAGCTTCGCGGTCTCGCCCTCGAGCAGGCGGCCGGCCGGGATCCCCGTCCACAGGGCGACGACCTCGGCGATGTCGTCGGCCGTCACCTCTTCCTTGACCATGGCCGAACGGGCATTGGTCTCGACCGTCACCCGAGCGAGCTCCTCCTCGAAGGTCGGGATCTCGGCGTAGAGGATGCGCGAGGCCTGCTCGAAATCACCCTCGCGCTGGGCCCGGTCGGCCACCGCACGCAGGTCGTCGATGAGCACCTTGATCTCGCCGATGCGGTCCAGGCCCGACTTCTCCTCGACCCACCGGGCGCGCAGGCCGCGGAGGTCCTCGTCCTTGTCCGCGATCTCGGAGCGCAGTTTCTGCAGCCGCTCCTTCGATGCCTCGTCGGTCTCCTTGGCCACGGCGAGCTCCTCCATGCGCAGGCGGTCGACCTGACGCTGCAGCACGTCGATCTCGACCGGCGAGGAGTCGATCTCCATGCGCAATCGGCTCGCGGACTCGTCCATGAGGTCGATGGCCTTGTCGGGGAGGAACCGCGAGGTGATGTAGCGATCCGACAGGGTGGCCGCGGCGACGAGCGCAGCATCGGAGATGACCACCTTGTGGTGCGCCTCGTACTTCTCCTTGATCCCGCGCAGGATCGCCACGGTGTCCTCGACCGACGGCTGGCTGACGAACACCTGCTGGAACCAGCGCTCGAGCGCTGCGTCCTTCTCGATGTACTTGCGGTACTCATCG
>WLND01000183.1 GCA_009726075.1 Actinomycetota bacterium | reverse complement strand
TCGGCCTGTTCCTGCTCGGGCTCGGCTGGTCGTGCACGCTGATCGCTGGGTCGACCATGGTCACCGATGAGATCGCCGCTCCGGACCGACCGTCTGTGCAGGGCCTGTCGGACCTGGCCATGAACGCGGCTGGCGCGGTCGGGGGAGCGGCGGCGGGATTCATCGTGCTGTTCGGCTCCTACGGGCTCCTGTGCGCGAGTGCCATCGCGCCGCTCATCGCATTGGCAATCTGGGTGTCGCTGCCGTCGTCGCGTCTCCCGGCCGACCGAGTTGTTCGCAGGTAGGGCGCTCGCAACGAACGGCCCGGGGTGAGGCTCGAACGGCCGTGACGACGTCATGACGGCGTGTCGTTTTTGTTCGAACACCCGTTCGATGTAGATTCATGGCACGGCACTGGCGAGGATCTCGCCCACAGACGTGGGTGACCCATTCCGCGAGTGTCAGAGGGTCGCAATACGTTCACGGCAACACCATCCGAACTTACCCAAGGAGACGAACATGGCCAGCGCCGCCAACGACCGCGAAAAGGCATTGGACTCCGCTCTCGCCCAGATCGAACGCCAATTCGGCAAGGGTTCGATCATGCGCCTGGGCGAAGAGGGCCGCGCGCCCATGGACGTCATCCCGACGGGCTCCATCGCTCTTGACGTCGCACTCGGCATAGGCGGGCTGCCCCGTGGCCGCATCGTGGAGATCTATGGTCCTGAGTCGTCTGGCAAGACCACGCTGGCGCTGCACGCAATCGCCAGCGTGCAGGCCGCCGGGGGCCTCGCAGCGTTCATCGACGCCGAGCATGCGCTCGACCCTGACTACGCATCGCGCCTGGGCATCGACCTCGACAGCCTCTACGTCTCCCAGCCCGATACTGGTGAGCAGGCCCTTGAGATCACCGACACCCTCGTCCGCTCGGGGGCCCTCGACCTCATCGTCATCGACTCGGTCGCGGCCCTCGTGCCCCGTGCTGAGATCGAGGGTGAGATGGGGGATAGCCACGTGGGTCTGCAAGCACGGCTCATGAGCCAGGCACTGCGCAAGATGGCCGGCGCACTGAGCAACACGAACACGACCTGCATCTTCATCAATCAGCTTCGCGAGAAGATCGGCGTGATGTTCGGCTCTCCGGAGACCACGACCGGTGGCAAGGCCCTGAAGTTCTACGCATCGGTGCGGCTCGATGTACGGCGCATCGAGACCCTGAAGGGCGGCACCGAGGCCGTCGGCAACCGGACCAGGGTCAAGGTCGTGAAGAACAAGGTCGCCCCGCCGTTCAAGCAGGCCGAGTTCGACATCCTGTACGGCGAGGGCATCTCGCGCGAGGGATCCCTCATCGACCTCGGGGTCGACTGCGGCATCGTGAAGAAGTCCGGTGCCTGGTACACGTACGAGAGTGACCAGCTTGGGCAGGGCAAGGAAAACTCCCGAACATTCCTCAAGGACAACCCTGATCTTGCGAACGACATCGAAAAGCGCATCAAGGAGCACATGGGCATCGGGCCACGCGTCGATGCGCCGGCGGTTGACGCCGTCCGGGCACCGGTCGTCCAGGCACCGAAGCCGCCGGCTCGAAAGCTCTCTGCTGCGGCTGCACGAAAGGCGGAGGCTGAGGCGGCAGCGGCAGCCGCAGCGGCCCCGGCGCCAACCACGCCCCCAATCGCACCGGCGCAGGCAGCGGCACTGCCGGTTGCGGGGGGCGATGCCCCGTCGACCAGTGCGCCAGTGGCGGCTCTTGGTGTCGTCGCCATCGACGGGTAGCGGTTCAGCACGCCGATGGCCTGGTCATCACGCAGAACGACGTCAGGCTCGAACGAGGATGACGTTGATCACAATGATTCGGGTCCCTTCGGGGCGCGAAGCGATCCGGAAGCCGTCGCGCGCGGTGTCGTGCTACGGAGGCTGGCGCTGGCGGCCCGCACGAGATTCGAGCTGAGCGAGGACCTCCTCGCACGCGGCATCCCGATCGATGTCATCGATCTGGTTCTTGATCGGTTCACCGAAGTGGGGCTCATCGATGATGAGCAGTTCGCGTTGGGATGGGTCGCTTCGCGGCAACGCACCCGAGGGGCGGCACGATCAGTGCTTCGTCAGGAGTTGCGGCGTAAGGGGATTAGTGATGACCATACCGAGGCCGCGTTGCTCACCATCTCCGCCGAGAGCGAGCACGATCGGGCGCGCCTCATGGTGGAGCGAAAGCTCATGTCCATGCAGGGGATGGAGCGCACGAAATCGATGCGGCGACTCGTGTCATTGCTCGCTCGACGGGGGTATCCCACGCACCTCGCGATGTCCGTCGTAAACGAGGCGCTCGATTTGCACGGCGTTCAGATCGACGACTAGATTCAAGAGCGTCGAACCACCCGCCCCGAGTACCTGGAGTCACCATGCCCGGCTTGTCGTCATGGGCGGTTCGTCGCCCGGTCGTTGCACTGATCGCCTGGCTCGTTGCGGTGATAGCGGTTGTCGGTCTCGGAGTGGGCCTCGGCGGGCAATTGAACGATTCGTTTGAGCTCCCTGATACCGAGTCGACCTCGGCGCAGAACCTGCTTATGACCCTTTCGGATGCCGGTGCTGCCACGGGTGCCACTGCGCGGGTCGTGTGGTCGCCGGCGAGCGGCTCAGCGATTGATGAGTCGGCCGTTGCCCAGGTATCTCCCCTGCTCGAGAGCATCGCGTCGCTGGACTCGGTGAAGTGCGTGACCACGCCCTATGGCCCGCCCCTGGGAGCTGGGTGCCCACCGGTCAACGCCGGGCCGTCCCAGGACGAGATGGCAGCGATGCCCGCTGACCAGCAGGCATCCTTCAAGGATGCGTCGGCAGCAGCTCAGGCGGCAATGTCGCCAGTGAGTGCGGACGGCCACGTGGCATATGCGAGCATCAGTTTCGCCGCTCCCGACGGAAAGATTCCGACCGCTGACGCCAAGGTCATCCTCAACGGAGTCAAGGCACTCAATAGCCCGGAGATCGCAGTCGGAGCGAACGGCCAGGTGCTGGAGTTCGCCGGACAGGAGCCGCCGAGCAGCGAGGGTATCGGCATCCTTGTCGCAATCGTGATCCTGCTGATTGCATTCGGCTCGGTCATCGCAGCGGGCATGCCGATTGTCGTCGCGATCGTGGGTCTGGCCATGGGCCAGATGGCAGTACTCGTGGTGGCGAACTTCCTCGACGTCGCAACGTTTGCCCCGACGCTGGCTGCGATGATCGGGCTCGGAGTCGGCATCGATTATGCGTTGTTCGTGATGAATCGTTTCCGTCAGGCGGTGCTGGCAGGGCACGAGCCCAAGAAGGCTGCGATGGAATCCGTCGAGACGGCGGGGCGAGCTGTGCTGTTCGCTGGCGGAACGGTCATCATCGCCCTGCTGGGCCTGTTCGTCCTGCGTATCAACTTCTTCAACGGCCTCTCTGTGGCCGCTGCCCTCACGGTGCTCATGGTGATGCTATCCGCACTGTGGATGCTTCCTGCACTGCTGAGCCTGCTGGGAACGAAGGCCTTGGCCATTCGGCTTCCGTGGGGCAAGAAGCCCGGTCAGGTTCACCCCGAGGGCAAGGCCTGGGCCCATTACGGACGCACCCTTCAGCGCAAGCCGATCATCCCCACGGTGCTGGCACTGCTCATCGTTCTCGTGCTCGCGATCCCGTTGTTCAGCCTGCGGCAGGGGTTTTCCGACGACTCGGGCAAGGCGGTCGGCAGCCCCGGTCGCGTGGCGTACGACCTGATGAGCGAGGGCTTCGGGGCCGGAGTCAACGGCCCGTTCTTCGTGGCGGTCAAATTGGCGAAGCCCAATGACATGGAAGCGTACGGCGCCATCGTGAGCGGTCTTGCCGGAGCGTCGGGCGTTGCGGGCACGTTGCCGAATGTTGCGATGCTGCCCCTGATAGCAGGCAACCCGGGGGCTTTCAGCGCTGACGGCACGGTCGCATCGGTGATGGTGACCCCCGCCTCTTCCCCGCAGGATGAGGCGACAACGCAGTTGCTCGAGCGGCTACGCACCGAGGTCGATCCGGGCCTGGAAGAGGCGACGGGGGCCCAGATTTACGTGGGCGGGGCCCAGGCCATCACGAGTGATTTCACGACCGTGCTGACCGACGCTCTCCCGATCTTCCTCGCCGTGGTGGTGGGCCTAGGCTTCCTGGCGCTCACCCTGCTCTTCCATTCGCTGGTCGTTCCGTTGACCGCTGCGATCACCAGCCTGCTGAGTTTCGGTGCGGCCATGGGCATCACCGTGGCGGTCTTCCAGTGGGGCTGGTTAGCCGGCCCGCTGGGTCTGTCTGGCACCGGACCGATCATGCCGTTCCTGCCGATCATGGTGTTCGCAATCCTGTTCGGCCTGTCGATGGACTACCAGGTGTTCCTCGTCTCGCGCATGCAGGAGGAATGGGTCCGAACCGGCGACAATGCCGCGTCGGTCCGTCGAGGCCTGGCTGGCTCGGGCCGCGTGGTCATGATCGCCGCGGCGATCATGGCGAGTGTGTTCCTGGCGTTCGTCCCGACGCCGGAGTCGACGATCAAGCTCTTCGGTGTCGCGCTTGCCTCTGCCGTCATCATCGATGCGTTCCTCGTGCGTCTGGTCCTCGTGCCATCTCTCATGTCGATGCTCGGCAAGGCGAACTGGTGGCTTCCGGGCTGGCTCGACCGCGTGCTCCCGAAGGTGCAGATCGAGCCGGGCGAGGACGAGATCGCCGACGACGTCGAACCGGCGACCGCCACCGTCTGACGGCGATGGAGTGTGCCGCGGTCCGCATCACTGATCCTGGTGATGCGCGACTCGGCGACTACACCGGGCTCACCGATGTGGCCCTGCGCTCCCGCCATGAGCCTTCAAAG